>NZ_JAKJSP010000050.1:0-52354 GCF_050337085.1 Photobacterium sagamiensis
TAGTGATTTGGTCAGGGATGCGGCTTTCGTTCTCAATATTAAGCTTCATTATCTTCCGCCTTACAGTCCGAACCTTAATCCGATAGAACGACTTTGGAAAGTGATGAACGAAAAGTCGAGGAATAACGTTTACTTCAAAAGTAAACGTGACTTCAAGGAAGCTATAGACCAATTTTTTACTGTCACTCTTCCAGAGATCGCAGGCTCATTGACGTCTCGACTTAATGATAACTTTCAGGTACTCAAGTCTGCATCTTCAAGTTGATTGGGTATATCCTCTTGACTATCAGAGTATGCGACATTAATAAAATTAGCAGAACGATGAAATATGTCTCTTTCACTCCATGGTATGATGACTTCCATTGCCAAAGTCAAAAGCCGACGAAAAGGTTCACATCTTGCGGCAGGAACAAGCAAAAATGGCAAGAATTTATTTGGTACATTTTCGTGTGTGAATAAATGAATGTGACAATTGTAGATGGTCTTTTCTGTATTGTCTGTCATCTCAGTTCTCCTTACGTTGTGGATATGCTACCAATTCATATGTGTTATGTTTTTGCAGATGACTGTTATCTTACTTAAAAACCTCCGAGAGAAATGGCAAATAATATTTTTCTGATTCTTTAATATATGCGGAGCAATAAATTTTTTTATCGAGTTGCTGCTCCTTTATGCACCATGAGTCATAATTAATTACCTTAATTGACTTGATGCATTCAAATAGCTTATACACCATGTATATGACACTTATGTACCCAAAAAGGGGAAATAAAAGATGTTCACTACTGAGATAGGATTTATATACTGATTCAAGTAAGGTGATTAATAAGATAGAAATAAATGTAGCCTTAGGGATGAGCAATTTCAAATAACTGGCTCTCATGTTTTTTTTGTTGTTGAAGTGCAAATTCTTCAATGTGCTTCTTGTGTCTTTTACTGGGATTGGAGCCCCCAAAAAATAACCATCCCAGTTAGTATCTTTGCTTGACTCAACTACAAGTTTATTTTTGTTTTTCCATTCGTTAATTACTATTGAAATAACAACAGAGTAAATGAGTTTTATCATAAGGAGATATATTAGAACTGCAGGAAACCCAAGTGTTGCTGCTGCCATAGCAAAAACAGCTAGGAATATAAAAATTAATGGTCTAAAAGAATCGTTTGATTTCTTCATGTTAGCCTCCGTTGGATCTTATTTAACGAAGATGGTTTGTATTATTTGCATGATCTGCTTTGTATACAAAGAGAGAGGACAATCAATATTGTTGCATTACATACTGGTAGATCTAGCATCAACCACGCTACCGCACTTATATGCAGCAATACTCACATATGCTTTGAATGTTAGACACTGGCAGCACAAACAGATGTATAATTTAGTGCAATTAATCTAATCTATTGATTTCGATCAAATGGCCACGAAGAGAGGGTTAGTATTGCCGATAACTGTTACCTTGTAACTTGCCGAAAAGTAACGCTATCAAGATACCAATACCCAGGCGGAAACGGGTAAAATCTTGCAGGAAATGGAAAAGCTTAATCAGGAGGTTTCACAACTGCGAGAGCAGTGGATGGGGCAGCTGCAGTCGCAGATTGATGCTATTGAGTTGTAGTGAGATTTATTGGAGAACAATACTTGAAAGCCAGCGAATTTTGGGATCTTGGCTTTCAAGCATCAAGCTCAAAGTTAGCTTCCGTGCTTAGAGAGCAGGTCAGTTGTTAGCTCTAGAGGCTCAAAAGTGTGAGTGCGCTTATCCCATTGTGAAAAAATTCCAGTGTCATAACCGTATATTAACTTTATTTGAATGATGTCTTTTTCTAGTGCAAGCTCATAATTCTGAATTATTAATCCTGCTATATGGCGAGCCAACCTTTCATCATTTATATAATTTTTGTTTAGGTATACATCTGCAGCAACGAAGGTGGTCTCTGTGTCTTCGCCCTTAGTTGATTTCACAAATGACTCACCGTCAGCTACCTTAACTGAAATTACCGGAGGGATTTCCATTATAGCATCTTGGCTTGTAGCAAGCTTTGCAATTAATTCTTGTTGAGAAGAGGTGGGCAAAAAGACTGGTAAGCTAAGCATAGCTATACAAAAAAGGGAGACTATAACTAAGTGTGGTCGCCATACTTTCCCAACACTTTGTTTCTCAGTACTGACGTTTACAACGTAGGTACCTAACGCCAGATCATGTAATGATTGCCTTGTAATACGATTAAAAATATACAAATAGTATGTTGAGAATAGTCCCCCAAAAATTATAAGAGGGTATAAGTATTCTAATATTACAGGTGTGATATCATCATCAGGCTGCACACCGTTAAAATAAGCTGGGATGAATAGTACTAAATATCGGCCGCATGACTTAAAGATGCTTATTGTATTGTTCTCTGAGTCTACCACCTTTATTTTAAATAGCTTTTTACCTAATGTTTGTCCGTTTCCAATGTTGCTATTTAGTATGCCGTAGTAAAATAGAGCAATTGAGAATCCGATTAAATTCCCCCAGTTACCTATTTCAACGAAGAAATCTTGAAACGCTGTTCCTAAGCAAAAGCCAGTGATGCCAAGAATGGAAATATCAATAAAGAATGCCCCGAACCTTCGCCAAAAACCAGCAATCCATCTTTTTTCCTTATTAACTTCTGTCATCGTGTTTCCTTGAATTGAACAAACTTAAGCCGTTCATTTACCTTACTGTGCGCAATTGAACATTTTTACAAAAAGCAGACAATGATATCAGCATACATGTACATGTTGTTGTGTAAGCTTGAAATATGTGAATAAAGCAACAATAAATGCCGTTAATCTTAGTGTTTGATTTTGAACACTTAGCTGTATGTGTTGAGGGGGAGACGGCAACCTTGTAACTTACCAAAAAGTCGGTCAGAATAATCCCATATTGAAAAGCTGCGCCTTCGGGTTGCGGCTTTTTTTTGTGCCTCGCATATGCGGGGCTTTTTTGTACGTGCCGCTAAGTACTTTCGCTGAGAGCCCTTAACCGCACAGACAGCGATACGTCTACATTACGGAGAAGTAAGTAAATGACTATTGAGATCACAGGTAACGAAACGCTAGAAGAAATGGAAGCGATGTTGGATGCATTGGATGATGCTGTTGTGGTTGACGAACCACAAGAAGCTGAACCGGTCATCGACGAAGCGCCAGAGCAGAAAACTGACACTGATAAAGCCAGCTTAGAAGCCGATACGAACGCAGCTCCGGCAACTGCGGAGCAGGAAGATCCAGTGCAGGGCGAAGATCAACAGAAATACATTGTAGCCAAAGACGGCGAAAATAAAATCCCGTTTGAGGTTTTAGAAGCTCAACGCGCTGAAAACCAACGCTTGCAAGATGAACTTGCCGCATCGAAACAGCGTGAAGCTGATTTCGAAAAGACACAGCGTTTGCTTGAAGTTCGTGATAAGCAGCTTGCGAAGTTAGGTGTTGATCCTGCTGACTTACCTGAAAATCTTGATATTACCGATGCGCAGATGGATGAGTTGCAAGAGAATTATCCAGAGATCGCGCCGGTTATCTCTACGTTGCTTGCTAAGGTTCAAGCGCAATCGCCTGTTACTCAGCAACCACAAGAAGCGCCAGCAGTGAATCAGGTTCTCAATGAGAACACTGATTTAAGCGCTTGGAAGCAAGAGCAGGGCGACCGCTGGAACGTGGCATTGCATATTGATGATACCTTACTTGCCGATCCTGCCTTTGAAGGCAAACCGGCATCAGAACGCCTGGCCGAAGTGGTGCGTCGAACCAAGCTCGCATTTGGTGAGGTTGTTGAAATACCCAATACACCAGACACGCAATGTACGGCAGACACACCAGAGACGCCAAGCGAATCTGTTACCGAGAAGGCAAATAAGGTAGTTGAAAAGGCCGCAAGCCAAAGCCAGCCTAATTCGCCATCCGATGTAGGCGCATCCAATACGCATACCGGGACATTGCTACAACAAACATGCAGGCATGTTTTGGTACCGATAAAGCACCAGGGCTTGGTTCGGCATTAATGGGTAACGATATTGAGGATCGCAATATCGCCTTCTGGTCACGGATCAGCGATAAGGTAATGCCTTATGAAGATCAAACCAAGTTCTATGACCGCAGAACCGAGCTATTACAGCTCCGCGACGAATTGAAAGCCTCGTTTGGTGCGGATCGAAATAAACTTTATCAGAGTCATCAAAGCGAGCTTGGCTTGCTTCCATTGCTGAAGGGAACGGAAAAGCAATTAAAAGTACTTCGTAAACGCCGGGATGCGATCTACCAAAGCAGCACAACTACTGCTGAAAAAGACTTGCGTATTAAGGGCATGGAACGACAAATGAAGAAGGTGATTGATAAGTTTAATCAGCGTTATGACCAATTAACAAATTAAATGAAAGGGCGGTATTTGCCGCCTGCTAATATTAAGAGTGAAGTGGTCTGCAGAAAGGAGATAATCAATGCCTAAAGGTAAAGGTGCACCCAATCCGAATTATCCAAGTACAACGGGGAAACCTTCAGGAAAGGGGCGTGGTAATGCGCCAAAACCGAAATAATTAAAGGGGTGAGTAGTTTTCTACTCACTTCTAATCAGGCATCGTAAGCGCTTCCAGTATTTATCAACCATTCCTTAGTGTAACAATTAACGCAATCAGCGCTCTACGCGTATCATCTGGCAATTTGTCAATCAGCCTCAATATTCCATTCGCACTAATCGAACTCAATTGATCTTCCATCGTCAGTAGCAGTACATCAACAGGGTTGATCCCATTGCGTGACATGCTGCGTCACGATCCAAACGGGCGGCCCTGCTACGTTGAATCAATCTGATCGTCAGGATTTTGCCAACAAGCTAGATACGTTTATTATGAAAAATCATAAAAAACAGTAGATTATAATGGCGGCTTTCACTTGGAGTTTCCGATAACGCGATGGTAGCAAGTAGGCTAGGGGGCCACATTATGATTTGTTTTTCCCCTGCTTAATTATGCTACCTTTACGAGTTGCGCGTAGATAGGCATTGCCTATCTTAGTCAGAAGATCGAAGTCATTGTTCAGCGCAGTTTGATATGTACTTATTCCGGTGGGGAATATTTGGCGAATACTTCTGCCGCTGTCATTTCTTTACTTTGGTTAGCAAAGCAATAATAGTCTGGCCTTTGATCACTGAAATACTGCATTTCAATTTCTAGCCCTTTTAAATTGGGAAAGAATCCAGCCGGGATACTATATTCACCCGTTCCCTTTATTCTATAAAATAAATGTGTCCCGCAGTTCTCACAGAATCCTCTTTCTGCCCAATCAGATGAATCATATATTTTTAGTTTGTCACTTCCATCAATTTCTATCTCTGTTCCGCAATGTAATGCGAGGGCAGGTCCTCCTCCCCATTTTCTACACATATCGCAATGACATACTGTGATTTTAGGACTGATAGCGTTTGCTTTAATTTTTACGCTTCCGCATAGACAGTTTGATTCCCCTGAAACACAATTCTTCATCTTTTTATCCTTAATGTTGAAATTTTATATAACTATAGAACGTATTTATTTCAACGGTATCAACGTCACTGGACCGGGCGAGGCTCGGATTTGACGCCATTTGTAGATTGTGGTTTTCTGTTGTGCTGAGATATATCTAAGACTTCCTGATGACTGAACAGTAATAGCCCCCTTAAATGTTAATCTATTATTACAATCTAAAGTGTGGATGGTTCCTGTTTTTTATGCTCTTTAGCTGATTCTTATTGAGCGCATAGCCAGCAATCATCTCTTATAGTTAGCAACTTTCCTGAAGAGTGTTGAAGGAATACGGTTTTTCTGTTTAATAAAACATTTAACCGTCATTAATGTTAATTAATTCAGTTGATTAGGTGGTGAATGCAAATGAAGAATATCTTTATCATTGAAGGTGATTTAACGAAAGCGAATGTTGATGCGATCGTAAATGCCGCTAATCCTCAAATGCTGGGAGGCGGTGGTGTTGATGGAGCTATTCATCGAGCTGCCGGCCCTGGTTTACGAGAAGAATGTTTTAAGGTTGAGCCTGTAAATGGCATTCGCTGCCCAGTTGGAGAAGCACGAATTACATCGGCAGGGAATCTGCCTTCAAAGTATGTCATTCATACCGTTGGGCCAGTATATAAACATGTTGCTAACCCGAGAGAATTGCTTGAATCAGCTTATTTAAACTCGCTTCGGTTGGCTATCGAAAATCACTGTCAAACAGTCGCATTCCCCGCGATATCTTGTGGTGCGTACGGTTATCCTCATCAAGAGGCAGCAGAGGTCGCACTTGGAGTATGCAGTCGCGATGAATTTAAAGCACTTCAAATCTACTTCTATCTAATCGGTAACCAGATGGTAGAAATATGGAGTGGTGTAAAAAGCAACATGGATGAGGAAGGATGATCGTTAAGTTGCGCAGATTTATTGTGAGAAAACTCAAGATATGCTTCTAAGTTTTCATGTTTTGGCTAACAAAAGTCGCATAAATGAAACAGTCCTCCCCATCTTTGTTTATTTAAACTTTAATAACTTATAACTGTTATCTCTCATTAAACGGCCCGGTTATTTTTTTATGCGCATAGCTAATCGATCTCAGCGTGGAATGACTATAGTTGAATATGCAATTGTGGCATCGCTGCTATCGCTGGCAATAACTGGCGCATTCGGAGCACTAGGAAATGTTGTAAGCGGAACAATTGGCGAGATTGCGGTGTCGACCGGCTCAGGTGGCTCGGGTACGGCAGGTGATTCCGGACCGTCAGGTGATTCCGGACCGTCAGGTGATTCCGGACCGTCAGGTGATTCCGGACCGTCAGGTGATTCCGATACGTCAGGTGATTCCGGACCGTCGGGTGATTCCGGACCGTCGGGTGATTCCGGACCGTCAGGTGATTCCGATACGTCAGGTGATTCCGGAACGTCAGGTGATTCCGGAACGTCAGGTGATTCCGGAACGTCAGGTGGTTCCGATACGTCAGGTGATTCCGGACCGTCAGGTGGCTCCGGACCGTCAGGTGGTTCCGGACCGTCAGGTGGTTCGGGTGCGTCAGGTGGTTCGGGTGCGTCAGGTGGCTCGGGTACATCTGGTGGTTCAGGTACGTCAGGTGGCTCGGGTACATCTGGTGGTTCCGATACGTCAGGTGGCTCGGGTACATCTGGTGATTCAGGTACGTCAGGTGGCTCCGGTACGTCAGGCGGCTCGGGTACGTCAGGTGGTTCCGGTGCGTCAGATGGTTCGGATGCGTCAGGTGGTTCCGGTGCGTCAGATGGTTCAGGTAGGTCAGATGGCTTCGATAGCGGATTTGCAAGGGCTGCAGAGCCGTTAACTATCACCAGTATTGAGTTTGATCAGGTGGAAGAATCGCAATTCAGCGCTAATCATGCAATTGAACAAACGAGTGAAGGTAACAGCCAACCAGCGAGCAGTAATAACGACAACAAGTCATGGCAATGGCTGCTGGGCATATTGTTGATACTGTTCTATCTTCGGCTAACAAAATGGCTGGTGAGTCCCCAGGATCAAAAGAAGAAAAGAAATAATCCGCAGTAAGCGCATGTTCTGTTAAGGAATCAGTTGATTATGGAGATGGACGGAGGCTTTATGTATTAATAAAGGCAGCCCTCCCTCCCTCTAGAGAAACGTTTCTGTTATTTTGGTGCGATTGATTAAATAGTAGCATGTGAAATCGCCAAGTTGTTCGTTCACCAGTGTGCTAAAGAAATCAATTGTCCTCATACTAAAAATTGAATTTTTGTATGACATTTCCGTACGAAATAGTGATTATTAAAGATAACAAATTGATAGGGATGTCATCTTGAGGGCTTCCTATTTAACGCCTTGAATTTACTCCTGTTTCTCTGGGTTCCTAATGAAGGTTTAGTGGTGGAGACTGCAAGAGGAAAGGAACTAAACATACGCAGATCACATTTATCGCTTAAAGGGTATTGACGTTTATAGGTAGGGGTATCAAAATATAGAAACGTTTCGAGTGGTAATCGTAGATATAAAGGATGAGATGAAAAATGAAAATAAATAAAACTAGATTCTCTGGTACCTTTTTGTTGCTTCTGGCTAGTTTGGTTTTTCTGCTTAGTGAGCAAGTAAATGCAGGCCAAGTTATCCATGATGATATATCGATACAATCATCTTTATATTCTGCGCACTTTGAGTCTGAACTTCAGAATAATGTGGACTTTTCAAAGTATGTGTGGCGATGAGCCCTGACACAAAAGTCGCTTGTGTCATTATTTTTGTTAAGGGCGGTAAGCTTCAGCTAGAACTCGATGTAAATAACTATATAGCTCTTCTTAGTTTTATGTACCTGAAAGGTGTGAATATATAATGCAGTGTTGTGCAACTCCAAAGATGGTGCAAGTGAAACGTAATTTTTGGCAACGAGTATTTTACAATGCGGTTTATACTTGTACAGCCTGTGGCAAGGTTACAAAGTTATGATAGGGATTGTGATAAATAAGGTACAAGCAGAATCAAAATTTTCATCAAGACGGAAATAATTTTAATAACTACCTGAAAATGGTAATCGTTATGAATGTGGCAAACAAATAACCGATTTAATGTAGCGAACAGATTTACTACCGATATTACCGTTTAGTAACTGCATTGTAATGTCAGGCTGGCGATGTTTAGTTAATATTAGGATAGAAAGTGATACAACGAATTAAATCAATAATTGGTATTGGATTATTCTGCGGCGTGATTACCAGTGCTTCATACTATATGCATGAAAATCCAGTTTCGCGATTCCAAATGTTCCCATCGCGACAGCAAGTAGAGAGTACTGAACACCGGGATTTATTTGCTCATTACGCTGCACTGAAGCAAATCCCTATTCCTATCGGTACATGGGAAAGTTCAAAGGGATATGAGCACAAAGAATACTTATTAAAGATTAACAGAAAAGGTGGTTTTGTCTTATCAATCAACACACACAAAGAAAAAGATCAGATGGCTATGACGGGTATATTTAAGGTTAAAGGAAGTACACTAATAGCAGAAAACATGGTTGGTTCAGCTAAAAGAATGATGCCGAAAAATGGTCATTTGATTGTTAAAAGTTTTTCAGGTGACGAAATGGAAATTATAGAACCTCATACTCTCAATATCATAAAGCTGAAATTATCCTGATAACGACTGAAAAATATACAGGCCTAATCTGATAAGATGGTAATGAATTTTAGCGTTCATATTTTGCCACTACCTGCCAACCAAGCGCGAACGCTATGAAAGACTCTGTCCGTATCCTAAAAGCATTTTGAGATAGCTAAAAGCCAATGAATTCTCGCTGAACTCTGCATCTTGAGGTAGTTTGGGTATATAGGGTTCCACTAAAGACAGCGCTTATGCTTGCAAAACAGTTAAGAATAACAAGATTGGTCTTCTGTTGTTTGTGTCTCTTTTCGCTGCCGCTCTATGCCAAAACAGTACATACAGGAGTCAGCGAAGGCATGAATTACCGGGTTGAACTGCTGGCCTCCGGGCTTGGGGTTCCTTGGGGAATGGTATTTGTTGATAGTGACCATTTGCTGATCACCCAGCGCCATGGTGCCGCAGTAATAGTGAATCCATCAACAGCGGTAGTCACTTCCGTCACAGGAACTCCAACGGTGCATGCAGAAGGGCAGGGTGGGTTGCTGGACGTTGCTATTCCCTACCGTTATCGTCGTGGAGGCTGGATATACTTTACCTACAGTAAAAACCTAAAAGGACAGGGTGTTACAGTGTTAGCCCGAGCGAAGCTTAATAAAGCCGTGCTGGTGGATTGGCAGGATCTGTTGTTAACCCGATCGGCATCTTCAACCAGTCGACACTATGGCAGTCGGATTGCCTTTGATAATACCGGCCACCTGTTTGCGACCATAGGCGATCGGGGGGAGCGGCCTAATGGCCAGGATCTTACTACCCATGCTGGTTCGATACTGCGGCTGAAGTTGGATGGTAGCGCCCCCGCAGATAACCCCTTTAGCGCAGACAGTGGAATACTTCCGGAGATCTGGAGCTACGGTCACCGTAACCCGCAAGGTATCGCTTATGACCGAGAGACAAATCGGTTATGGGTAATTGAACATGGCCCCCGTGGCGGTGATGAGATCAACCTGATCATTCAAGGGAAAAACTACGGCTGGCCCATCACCTCCCATGGAAAAGAGTATTGGGGACCCGTTGCGGTGGGAGAGGCGAGAGAAAAGCCCGGCATTCAATCACCAGTTAAGGTCTACATCCCCTCTATAGCACCGGGCAGTCTTATTCTCTATAACGGTAAGGCCTTTCCTCGGTGGCGAGGTAACCTGCTGGCGGGTGCATTAAAACTGCGGCATATAAACCGGGTGATTTTGGATAAGGGTGGCAAGGCCGTGGGAGAAGAGCGATTGCTGACAGAGTTGGACCAGCGAATTCGCGCATTGGTGCAAAGCCCGCAGGGCGAGATCTATTTCACCACTGATAGCGGTAACCTTTATCGCATTGTGCCTGAGTCAAGATAGTGATGATTTCTTACGTAAACCTTATATCCGATGACTCTGTCATGCGGAGGCAATATGTTTTTTATAAATAAATTAATTTATAAAATCGACACTTGTTTTATAGGATTGTTTTTATTCATTTTATGATTTATTTTGCAATTGTGCCAGAGGCGTATCAGAACTTAAGGTTCTGATTTGTTAAAGTTTAATTAGGGAGATGCGTAAGTTGTGTGACAGGCACTGTGCATTACTATGTGCTCAGAAAAATAAATGCTATTTATCTACCATTAAGAACTAGCGGCCAGGAGGCCACTACATGCATCAGGAGGGATGTTCGATGCTAGTAATTCGTCCGATCACCGAGGCTGATTTTCCGGCGCTTATGCGTTGTGCGGAAGAGTCAGGTCATGGTTTTACTTCACTTCCGGTCAATGAAGAATTGATTCAAGAGAAAATTAGCCACTCGATAGAGAGTTTTAACAGAGAGGTGACTACAGCTGGCACAGAAGGTTACTTGATGGTTGCTGAAGACACAGAAACAGGTGAAGTGGTCGGTACCACGGGCATCGAAGCCGCGATAGGCTTAGATGTGCCGTTTTATAGCTATCATATTAGTAAAGTCGTGCACTCCTCGCGCAAGCTGGGTGTGCACAATGTGGTTGGACTGTTAACTTTTGGTAATAACTACACAGGTTGTAGTGAAGTTTGCACTCTGTTCCTGCGTCCGGAGTGGCGTGAGGGCCCTAATGGCCGCCTGCTATCTAAATGCCGTTTTTTGATGATGGGAGAGCACCCGCAGCGTTTCGCTAAAACGGTGTTTGCTGAAATGCGAGGTGTTTCGGATGAAGAGGGTCATTCACCATTCTGGGAGTGGCTTAAAGAGCATTTCTTTTCGATTGAATTTACTCATGCAGATTACCTTGTTGGTGTTGGCCAGAAAGGCTTTATTGCCGATCTCATGCCTAAGCTGCCGATTTATGTCAGCTTGCTGAGTAATGAAGCTCAGGAGGTGATTGGCCAGGTGCATGAAAAAACCCGGCCGGCACTTCGTCTGCTGGAAAAAGAAGGTTTTACTAACCACGGTTATGCCGCAATTTTTGATGCAGGCCCGACAGTAGAGTGTGACCTGGTTAATATTGAATCTGTCCGCCATGCATTCCACTGTTGGGTCGAGATTGGTGAACATACCGGCTCAACTGAATATTTGATCAGTAACACCCGGTTCCGTAATTTCAGAGCCGTAGCCGGCAAAGTGGCTGTGGATACAGAGCTTAACCGAGCTCGTATTTCCTCTCAAATGGCAAAGGCACTGCAGGTTTCTGACGGTGATACGATCCGGTTGGTAGCACAATAATTATAACGACGAATTGAATTTCGTTGTTAACCAACCAGCAGAGCGCGGATTTTCGATTGCAACAATCAGATGCAATTGAGATTTTGATTTTATTTGGTGAGTTGCTGGTTTATTAACATCTCCATTGTGATTTAACTATTTCCTGGCTTACATCTTGACTGTTCAGGAAATAGTTCTTCTGTGAGCCCTTTCAACTCGCCCATAGGTGCGGGCCAGCTGCTCGTTAGCTACTCTAAATTACGTTGATATAACGACTATACCGTCATAAATTTGGTTTGCTATCAAACGACTGGCAACGCGCTGAATCGATCAGAGAATTGCCCCTATTGGTATATACCCAAGTTACCTCAAGATGCAGGATTCAGAGTGATGCCAGCCAGTTCAATTCAAGGAAAATGTGCGAAGGAATGACAGGTCCTTTCGAGTGCATTTGACACAGAAGTGAGCTGGCTGGATCACTCCCGAAGGGCGAGTTTTCCAGGCACTAATGTTGCGTTGCTGATTTTTGATGTAGAGCGACTATATCTGCAAATCAGCGCCTGATCTTAGCGCCTGGAAATTCTCGCTGAAACGAGCATCTTGAGGTTACTTGGGTATAGATCCTCTATAATTTAAGTTTCTGCTATGTTTAGGTTTTATATTTGCCATTGCAAAATGAGGTCGAAAATGGAAATAGTTCTCTTGAGAATAATTCTGATTATTTCTGTGACGACTTTTATATTTAAATGTGGTGATAGTGAGTTCGATTCTGTTTTTATTCCACCCGCTGTAACACCAGAAGCAAAAAATATTATTATATTTATTGGGGATGGTATGGGGGAGGAACATCGAAAAGCTGCACGTTTGGTAAAAGTTGGATCTGCAGGCAAACTTTCCATGGACAACATGCCAACAAGAGGTTTTTTACAGACGCATTCTGCGGATAACTTGATAACGGATGCTGCTGCTGCAGCAACTGCATTAGCCACGGGGGTAAAAACAAATAATGGTGTTATAGGGTTAGATGCTAACCTTGGTTTTGTTCCAACAATATTAGAAGATGCAAAGAACCAAGATAAACTTGTTGGTCTAGTTACTACAGTACATATCACACATGCAACGCCTGCTGCGTTTTCTTCGCATGTTGAAAATAGAGATATGATGACAAATATTGCACTTCAGATGCTGAATGCAGATATTGATGTATTGCTTGGTGGTGGAGAGGATGAATTTCTCCCAAGATCAGAAAATGGCTGCTATCCGGAAGCGGGTGAAAGGGATGATGGAAGAAACCTCATTCAGGAAGCTATATCAATTGGATACACTTATGTATGCGATTTACCTTCATTTAGAGCAATCGATTCGTCTTCATCGCTAAAGTTACTTGGGCTTTTTGGTGATGAAGGCATGATACGATCTTTTTCTCCTTCATTAGCTGAAATGACACAAAGTGCGATAGATATACTTTCGAAAAAACCAAATGGTTTCTTCTTAATGGTTGAAGGCGGTCAAATTGATTGGGCGAGTCATGATAATGATGCGGCTAATGCTATCTCCGATACGATAGACTTTGATGAAGCCGTTGAGGTTGCCAAGCAATTTTCACTCATTGATCGCGATACATTGATTATTGTAACAGCAGATCATGAAACAGGTGGTATGTCAGTTTCACCGTCATCGAGTGGTTTGGCTAGCGAAGATGGACCATTTAGTACAGCGGATGGAAATTTGTTTTATGTTAATTGGTCAACGACAGGGCATACCGCAGTCGATGTGCCAATAACATCACAAGGCCCTGCATCTGAGAGATTATCAGGAGTTCATGATAATACATTTGTTCATCGTGTCATGCATGGTGCTCTTAGTGGCGACTAGTTATTTAAGCATTATTTGATTTTTTAATGAGCAACGATGACTCCCATTATTGTAATGGATCTTTTCTGTTTAGTATCAATTTGTTCCAAAACACTTGGTATTTTAGAACTGAATTTAGTGAAGTGAGCACGATGATTATTTTGAGTAGGCTATTTATAAATCAGCGGCTTAGTCGCTTGTTATGCACAAAGAGTAATAATGTGCATTATTATAAACGCTGATAATCCTCTTCATTCATTTAGATCAACATTTAATCTCTAGGAATACTACCGAATAGACTATTGAGATGTGAAAGATGATGACTAATTATGACTAATTATGAATAAGGGGTGAAGAATTATGCATTATGCACTTTGCACCAAAAGTGAGTTACAACGCACTTTATGCATAGACAACAATCTAGATTGGAAAGAATATATATCTTATACTTCAGCGGCATGCTTGCGTGGTAAATATGCATGCCATGCTGGTGGGGAATAATTAAGGTGCAATTAGGTGGTTAAACAACACTCGTCAATTAAACATAAAATTGCCTTTTCTTTCTTTGGTGTTTCGGCTCTGCTCACCGCAATGATTTTTTTTGTGATTGGAATCGTATTTCTTCCCAGCATCTGGAAGGTAGAGGAGGAGACGATTGAAAGCGATCTACATCAAGCAATCAATATGCTAGATCGCGAATTTATACGTTTGGGGAACTATGCAAATGACTGGGCTTATTGGGATGATACATACCGATATTTAGCCGATGAAGCACCCAATTATGAACAATCAAACTTGAGTGATGATACTTTACGTATCGCTAACTTCAGTTTTATAAACATTACAACGTTAGACGGCGAGATTGTATGGGGACGTTACTTCAAACCTGACAGTGTGGATACTGGCTATTCGGGATCGCCGACAATCGACGGAGTCTGGTCTGAACGATTTAAGAGAGAATTAAGTCAATCGCCGGAAGGATTAGACGGTTACTTATCAACGCACTTAGGAACTATCTTTATTGCCGCCAGACCTGTTTTAACCAGTCATAAGCAAGGGCCCTCACGTGGGTGGGTGATTGTTGGCTTTTGGCTAAACGGGCAGTTTACACAAGAATTTAGCAATCAAATGCGAAAATCTATTCTTTTTGCCCCAGCTGACTTGGATGAGGTTGAAGCATTCAGGAAGCAGCTTACAACCAGCACTAATTTTTATATTAAGAGACTAAGTCTTACAGAGATCAGAGCAAAAGCCCTTATTCGAGACTACAAAGGTGACGCCGATTTTACCTTAACCATTGATAAACAAAGAATCGGGTTTATTGAATCATTGAAAGCAATGATCTCCGCCTTTTTAGGACTTACTATTGCCGGTATATTCTGCTCGTGGTTTGCTTATCGGCGTGTGAAAAAAGTGGTGTTGGATCCCTTGTCGGAGCTGGCCAAATCCATGGAGCAACTGGGTAATCAGAATACACCACTTCCCCTGCCAACAATCAATAATGGTGATGAAATCACCTTGCTCTACCGGAAATACCGACAGATGGCTAAGAGGTTGATCAAGACTCAGCAAGCACTGAAAGAGCACTCAGCCTGCCTGGAAGAAGAGGCATTAACAGATCCCCTCACCAAGCTACATAACCGGCGCTACCTAGATCGTTTAATGGCGCGGGTCAGTGGAAACGTGCTGCATGATCCCAGTCAGAAAAAGTTATTACTGGTAATTGATGTCGATCATTTTAAAAAGTTGAACGACAATTATGGTCATGCAACCGGAGACATGGTCTTGATCCAGTTGGCAAATATTCTTAATTCTATTTTTCGTGAAAATGATCATGTGGTGCGCATGGGCGGGGAAGAGTTTTTGGTCGTTTCCGCTTGTCAGGGAGAGGACTATAGTCAAAAGTTGGCAGAGCGGGTCAGATCACGTATTGAAGCGTTCAGGTTTGGCTCTGAACTGAATAAATCACTTCCTGTGACTGTCTCGATTGGCTTCGCCTGGTTTCCGCTCTGCGAGTCCCCGATGTTAGGCGAAAACTGGCAGACTGCATTGGAGTTGGCGGACTACGGCCTATATAAAGCAAAAGTGGCTGGCAGAAACTCTTGGTGTGGCTATTATGCTGACCTCTCTATTACCGAAACTCAATTAGCGATGATACCGGATAAAGTAGACACACTGGTTGAATCGAAAGTGTTGCGACAAGTCGTTTTCGCTGCTAAATAGAAAGCAGTCCGAACTTATGTCGCTGTTGAACAGTGCTCTGACAGTGTAATTTCAGCGCAGGTTTTAACCTTATCCGGTGAAATCAATGAGCATTTAGCTAATATTTACGTAGCATGTAAATGGGGCATTTTCTAATAGCTAACAGGCTGTCATTAGCTTTTCGTGAATACCTTCCAGTTGTTGTTGAGTTACCTTCCCAGCAAGAGTGTCTTTAATAGTGGCTTATTAATACAACCCCATATAAAAACCACACGAGCGGTTCAGCTCTCGTCATTTTTTGTTATATGATTCTTTTTTCACTGTTGCATATTAAATCTACTATCCTTCATTGTTAATGAAGGCGAGAGATTTATGTAGTTAGCTTGCCTGAGGAACTGTGATCAGACATATCATTGTCCACAAGTCCAAGAGGAAGAACTAAATGAGACAGAATAGAGCCATACAAAAGGGGTTTGCCGCTGCGCTATCTGCTGTGCTTGCCGCCGCTTTCATGACGATGACGGCCTTTGCTCAAGAACCGACGCCTGGATATAACAGTAAGATCCCTGAGTCGATTATGACCCCGGATAAGGTGGAGACGAGGATTGGCACCCTCGAGTTCTTCGACGGGATCCCCACCAAGGAGACTGCCGCGCTGCTCTACGACAACCTCGACTTTCTTCGCGGTGTTGAGACATTTCTGAATGCGATGCCTGCAACCTCGCTGGAGGCGCTTCGGCTCGGTCAGGCGGCACTTGGAGCCAAGAATTCGAACCAGGTCGTGATCTTCGATCAGTTGATGGATAGCAATCCCCTGTTCCTTACCGGCAACACGGACACGGTCTATTGCCTCGCTTTTCTCGACCTCAAGAAAGATGGCCCGACGGTAGTTGAGATCCCTCCGGGGGCTGGTCCGGGAACGACCAACGACGCCTTCTTCCGCTTTGTGATCGACATGGGCGCACCTGGTCCCGACAAGGGTAAAGGCGGCAAGTATCTGATCCTTCCTCCCGATTTCGCGGGCGACGTCCCCGAGGGCTACTTCACAGCCAAGTCAACCAGCTGGGTGAACTGGATTGCCCTGCGCGGTTTTCTCGTTGACGGCAAGCCGGATGCGGCCACCAAGATGTGGAAGGACGGTCTGAAAATCTACCCCCTTGCCAAGGCATCGAATCCGCCCTCAATGGAGTTTATCAGCGGCTCCAAGAAAAAGTTCAACACCGTTCATGCCAATGACTATCACTTTTTCGAAGAACTTCACACCGTCATAGATCGAGAGCCGATCGAAATGCTCGATCCTGAATTGCGCGGACTCTTTGCAGCTATTGGCATCCAGAAAGGCAAGCCTTTTGCCCCTGATGACCGGATGAAAAAATTGCTGACTGAAGCTGCGGCGGTGGCTAATGCGACGTCACGTGCGCTCTTATGGCATGAACGCGATGAGTCGGCATTTCTGTATGAAAACAGTTACTGGAAGATGGGTTTCGTCGGCGGATCCTATGAATACCTCCGGGACGAGGGCATGGGTGGGCGCTATCAGGATGCACGGACCCACTTCTATTACTTTGCGACAGTCAATACGCCGATGATGGCAGCAAAATTGGTCGGAAAAGGCTCAAAATACGCCTGGGGCTATCTGGATTCGAAGGGCAACTACCTCGACGGCGGCAAGACCTACAAGCTGAACCTCCCCAAAGATCCGCCCGCCGAGAAATTCATATCAGTGGTAGTCTATGATCCGCAGACCCGTTCCGAGCTCCAGACCGACCAGCCCTTTCCTGGCAAGAATAACAAGCGCGACAAGATGATCGTCAATGACGACGGGTCGATTGATCTCTATTTCGGCCCTAAAGCACCTGAGGGTAAGGAGGCGAACTGGCTCCAGACTGTTCCCGGTAAGGGTTGGTTTTCCCTCTTGCGTCTCTATAGCCCAACCGAGGCTTGGTATGACAAGACCTGGCGTCCTGGTGAGATCGAACTGGTGGTGAAACCGTAACGTATGAATTCGGACCTATTATTTAATACCAATCGGGATTAGTATCTGGTCAATTCAGAACGTTGCCACCGACTTGAGAACAACACAAATTGATGAAGATATAGTGCTCTACATCAAGGCAATTTGGGGCAGTAATCAGGTTGCAGGCACGTTCCCAAAAGGCAAGTTTTAATGGCTCAGCCAGGGATGACTGACTTAGACAGTTTCAATCATTATGTATAGGCACTAGATGTGTGTCTACTCAATCGAAAGTGAGAGCTATCCCGTATAGTTAGCGGGATAATTCTATTTGCCGGTGATTCGTTTTCTTGAGATGTCTGTTCTTGTTAATATGTCTTAACTTACACAACATAAGGTTAGGCTTAAATGCAAAAAGTTGATCTTGAAAAGCACCTTTCCGGTTTGCGCGGTTCTGAGTCCAGTTATCCTTTTGGACCCGAAGCCTTAGTGTTTAAGGTGATGGGCAAGATGTTTGCGCTTGTATCACAGCTAGACGACACCCCAAGGGTTACATTGAAATGTGCGCCTGCTGATGCTGAAGTACTGACCAGCCAGTTTGAGTCCATTACTCCCGGTTACTATATGAATAAGAAGCATTGGATCACTATCTTACTCACTGGAGAGGTATCTGAATCCATGCTGATTGATTTGGTTAATGGCTCATATGCACTTGTTGCCAGTAAATTAACGAAATCTGAAAAACAGGAACTTGAACAGCTTTAGCATGATAAATGATAGCTATGACTTAACGCTGTTCTTGGCCGAAATTTTCGCTCGAATAAACTCGGAGTGATCGAGATAGATTAAGTCGGAAACCTGTCTAATAACGGCTTCTTCCATCGGTTTGACTATGCCATCGGCATAAGCAACCTGCCACATTGCCTCAATGAGCTGAAAGCGTTCTTCCGGCATTAAAGTACGTAACTTCGTCGTGAACTCAAACAATGATACCGATTGTTTGCTGTGGGTGACGGCTTTAGCCAGTAGTTCTTTGGCTTCATTTTCATTGATATCGAGCAACATAACTAACAAATGTATTTTGGCAGATTCTTCCCGAGGATCGATATCGTGATCGGCATTGGCGACTTCACAAAGTAGTGAGGCCATTGCAAGATTAATTGCGGGTGTATCGGCCGAACCWTCTTGAAAAACGCCGCCTTCGCTACCCTCGAGCATCACTTTGCGGAACAGGGTGCGTAATTGAGTAAACATAGGTTGCCTCTTGATAAACTAAATCGTCATACAGAATCCAAACCACTTCAGAATGCTGTATTTACCAATACTTTGGGTATTTATCCGCATAATTCAAGGGTTGCTAAATAATTTTCTGCCGGTTTTCAGTTACAGTTCAGGACAGTGACGGAAGCGTTGCCTGAACTCCCTTGGTGTTAGCGAACTCCATTTTTTGAAGCGGGTACTGAAATTGGCAGGGTTAGGATAGCCGCTTAGTTCACAGATATGCTGGATTGGCCAGTCAGTAGCGCTGAGCAGGCGAGCTGCATATTCCATTCGTAATCGTGTTAAATGGGCCATGGGGCCGTGTCCATAGTATTGCTGGCATAAGCGATGGAAGTGAGGTTCTGAACAAGGATGAAGTGCGGCAAGTTCCGAAACCTGCCAGTTTCGATGAAATTGCTCTTTGGCACGAGCAAACACTTTCTCTAACCGCAGCAGTGAAGTCGGCATCGATGTAGGTAATCGGTGAGACACCAGCAACCTGATCTGTTCAACCAGACTGTCTCCTAATTGATTACCGACGGGATAGGGCAGTGACATAGACTGCTGTAAGCAGTCGATGGTTTTTCTTAACATATCACCACATTGAGTTTTACTGTAAGTAACCTCGTTAGGCAACATATTCTCCCATTCACCATTGTCACTGAGCATAACCCAGGCGATATCCCAGATGTTGCTTTCATTTCCACTCTCATTCCCGCCCTCTTTATCATCTTGGTTCATACCAAAACCATTGGCATAACCTGGCGGCACATAAATAACACTGCCGGGTTCGAGTTGCCATTTTCTTACCGGGGTTTCCAGCCAGCCGTCACCGCAACAAGTGAACAGCAGCATGTGCATATTGGGATTACGACGGTAAATCGTGAAGCTATCGCGCGCGTAATTTATAATGCCATCTACAAATTTACAGCAAAGATGCCACCTTCCATTGGCAGCATAAATGTTATCTTATCTGTACAACCTTATCTGTTCACACATTTAGTTGTATTGACTCACACTCGATCTGATAGTTAAGTCCGTTAGACTTGACTTGAACTGACAGAACTTTACTCATTTTACCCGATACCGATACCGATACCGATACCGATACCGATACCGATTTCGATACCGATAGTGAGAACTGGCTAACTTTTGCCCCAATCTGTTAGATCAAAAACGCATTCATAAACTGTTCACGCTGATTTTTGATAATTGAAGTAATGTGGTGACTGATAGTCTTACCGTGAGTCAGCATCGTACGCTTACTCCCAATACCGAGCGTTGCGCAAATTTGATGGTTCCTAGCTGCATTGGTTTTTACGTTAGCTATCAGTGACAGCTAGCTTTGATTGCTCTTAGAAGAAGCATGAGTTTATTGAAAATATATTCAAATGTTAAAAAATCATTTGGTATGTTGGGTCTATAAATAATTGATAAATTGGATAATGTTTTACTTTTTGTTGATATCGTTCACGGATCTTGGTTACTGTTGCTGGTATTTTGCGCTACTTTGTGACAATTGCTGACTAACATTATGACAATTATCAAACTATTACCCTTGATTGCTGCCATTGCTGTTTTATCTGGCTGTGTATCTCGAACAGAGAAACCATTCCTTTACGATATAACTACTTATCCTGAACGCGTCAAAGTAAACAAAGACAATTGGGATGAGGTCGTAAAAGTCAGCTATATGGCTAATGCGCTAATGGAAAATGATAATCGCGCTGAAATCATAAAAAAGGTGACTAATTCAAAGGTTGTGAAAGAGTGGAACTCTGCACAAACTGCCACGGTCGCACAAATGTCTACAGACTTAGCTGTGGGGCAGTTTAATTCGGGTGCTGGAGCGCATGTGGCAACCGCTGTATTTGCAGCTGATGTGTTGTTGGGGGAGTTTTTCGATGGTAGCGAGGACTTCGCAACAAGCGCATGGTTACCAAAAACATATAATGGACAAGAGTTAAATACTGAGCAGCAGGCTCAAGCAGCGTTAGTCGATCTATCTATCAAGCGAGCACAAAAAATAGCAAAGACATTGGGCTGGGAAGCAACATGTGTTTATGGCTGTGATTCAAGACGTATTATTATGCATTTTAAGAACAGCCAAGATCGTCCACTGCATACTGATTACATCTATAAACCTGCTGAATTTGCCATTCAAATTTCGATCAATTCATTGGTTAAAATTGATGCTCAAGATCCCATTAATGCTTTAATGGGTGAGCCACTTAGTTGGAAAACTAATGGTTATAACTCTTATTTTGTCAAAGTGTTAAGTGGTCTTGTACATGATGAAAATGGAGGGTTGAAATTTACCATTAACGAAAATAATGGACAAAAATATATTTTCGCTTACAGAAATATGGGTGAAACGCATCTAGGGCGCGACATCCTTCGTACTTATCACAGTACACCATACACTTTGTTTGGTTCTAATGATCAATACCCAAGCGTGATCTATTACAATGGTGTGGCTTACACGTTCTTGAGTAATAGCAACACCTATATTGCGTCTCATTATCTTGATGAGCCGTATCTACTAGACGGCAAAGAGCCAGTTAGCACTCCAGTTGAGAGCCAGACTCAGGTTGTTGACGGTTATTAAAAACGAAAACTTATTAGTACATGCGGGCTTATAAAAGCCAACTCTCAGGCTAAGGCGTTCTACTAATTTGTAGAAATAGAGCTTATGGATACATTCTTTGCTCTGACATTGAAGCCTGTTGAGGATAATCAACTTACAGGCAGATAAAAGGTTTTTAGGGTTTAGCGTACCACCAACAAAAGACGACCTCACTTGTCACATTTACATTCTCAAGCCAGAAGCGGCGAATGATCACGGAGCTATTTACTTGATAGGTCATGAGTTATTGCATGGCTGGCCATTATCACGGCTAGCGCGCTGTGCTTGTCGGCCACTTCAAGGCATAGAAAGCAAGTYTCTATGCCTTTCACAGGCTTATTTTTAAAGGGTATTTTAGGAGTCACAATGAAAAAAAGTTTTTTAACAATGGTTTTGCTTTCCCTCCTTTCTGGGTGTGCATCTGAGCCTAACGAAACGGCAAACCAAACACTTACAGAGAGCAAACAAGTAAACGAGCCACAACAAGATCAGAATGTCACTGCAAACGACCTATATTTAAAAGCAACTCAGCATATACAGAATGCAATTAAGGCTAAGACGTACTCACAGGCGCTTGAATCATATGCGGTTGCTATGAATCATCTGGATGTTATTACCTCGAGATACCCCACATCTAATATTGCAGTGAGCTTATTTTCGGGTCAAAAAATGACATCCGGCCTGACATTGGCAAAATGGTTAGAGTTAGGAGACGCGCTCAAGCCATTAGCGGCAGCGGAGCATGACCCTTTGGCAGCAGCACGGCTTATGGTCGAAGCGAGGGGGGGAAATACAGATAATAAAGCTATGACATTGATTAACCTTGCCCAAAAACACTTCAAAGCCGGAAGGAAAAAAGAGGCTGTTCAGCTCCTTTCTCAAGCTCGTAAGGCGGCCAGTAAAGACAAAACCGTGTACGAATGGTCTTTTATATCGACGGTGTATGCGGAGAACGGGCTATTTAGCGAGGCGCTTGAAATTGCCAACGAAATGGAGGCGCAGCGATCAAGCCATATAGGGCAGGCGTTGCGTAATATCTCGGTTGAGTATGCGGAGAACGGGCTATTTAGCGAGGCGCTTGAAATTGCAAATAAAATCAATGAGGCCCTACCTAAAACAGCAGCATTGATAAATGTAGCGGTTAAATATTCGGAGGCTGGACAGAAAGAGCAGGCGGACTGGACACTGTACCAAGCAACCAACTGGGCTAAAACTATCGACAAGGTTTCATACAAAAACAGTGCCCTGCGTGAAATTGCGATCACATATGCGAAAATCGGAGAGTACGATCGAGCAGTTCAAAAGGTCAGTGCAATAGACTATACAAGCGATAAGATCTTCGCATTGAGGGGTATAGCTGTACAGTATGCGGAGAATGACAAGAACCCTGTGCCTTTGTTATCTCAGGCTGTTGAATATGCAAGGAAATCTGCTGGTGAAGAACGTTATTTTGATGAAGATACTTATTTGAGAGATATTGCGATCACCTATTCCCAAATTGGATTGTTAACCCGCGCAAAAAAAATAACAAATGAAATTGATAGTCCATCCGACAAGAGGAAAGCGCTATCTGAAATTGCGCTTAGATATGTTGATTCTCAAATGCTGCCTCAGGCATTTGAAACACTCAATACGGATGTTTCAAAATACGATCGGGATAGGATTAAGATTGTCGCTTTGAGCAAGCAGGCCAAAGCTGGTAGTTTTGCGTATGCGTATGAATTGGCAAGGGAAATAACTGGCTCACTCTCAAGAGAAGAGGCTATAGCTGAGCTTGCTGTCGGACATGCCGCGAACGGTCAATATCTTGAAGCGGATAAAATGATTGGTGTGCTTGAGGATGGGTACGCCAAGCAAGGCGGGTTGAAACGCATTGCGGTCGAGAAGGCTAAAGCTGGAAATGTATCAGAGGCACTTATTACGGCAAACCAAATAGAGGACGTATACAAAAAGGCATTGTTGTTTGCTGATATTGCGAATGAGAGCAAGCAAATTAAGGTGTCTAAGTCTCTTGTGCTGAGTAACATCGTTCAGGAGTCACACCCGATAAGTTCATTCTGGGGCTAAGAAGAAACCAACCTATAGAGCCGCTCAGATTGATTCTGAGTGGTTTTTGTATATTGCTAATACCAGTTTGTGAGGTTCCCTCCCTCACATCCTTAAATCCCTTCCTAGGCATTTACTATCAAATTCAGCGTGTAATGATCTTATGACGGGGTCTGGGTGATGCCATACCCTAGCGTTACCATCAAGACTCTTAAAAGAGATTCTAAAAAATAATTTCTTACTTCTGATTGGTTGTGTGGCAGTGTAGTGGCATAGTTAATTTGGCCACCTGCTTAGAGGTGATATCATCACCTCAGAACTGAACAGGTAAATTTTACTCATTCAAATACAGCTCTGCCATCCCATCCAAACGACTCTTTACTTCTTTCCAGTTCGGCATCACTTGAGTCAGCAACCGCCAGAATCGTTCACTGTGATTATGTTCTGCTATATGACAAAGCTCGTGCAGAATCACGTAATCGATACACTCTTTAGGTGCCTTAACCAAGTGAGGGTTAAGCATTAACGTACCTTTAGCTGAACAACTGCCCCATTGCTTTTGCATTGGCATAATACGAAAGCTTGGAATACCGTCTACCCAAGTCGCTTGTGGCAATAGATAGCTTAAACGTTCATGAAAAATACGCTCAGCTCTCACCTTGTACCAGTTATTCACTAGCGCTTTCACCATCGCAGTTTTGTCATCGTTAAACTTGGTTAATATAACCAGCAACTTCCCACGATCCATCTTTACCGTATGGAGTGCATCTCTGTCCTCGACCACTTTAAGTACATATCGCCGACCAAGGTAAAACTGCATTTCACCACTGACATAATGCTTTGTCTGTACATATTCTTGATGCGCACGAAACTCAACCAGTGCATCCCAAATCCATTTAGCACGTTTCATTACTGCTTCATGAATATCCGTTTTATCAGCATCCTCTGGCGCAGTAACGACAACCTCACAGTCTGGATGAATACGGATGGTGATTTTCTTTTTCTTGCCTTCAGGGAAGGTTTTACGCACAACTTCGTAAGAGACAGCTTCATCACCATAGATGAAGCCGTATTCCTCTTTTATGCGCTCTTTTGAATTAACCGATGTCATTATTGATTAAGACCTGATAGCCCTAAACGAGTAATTTGAATCACATCTACAATCAAAGCCTGTGCTTTCTCGATGCCTACATCACCGTACAGTAACGGCAATAATCCCAGATTAATTTTATTCTCAATCTCTTGCGGATTAATCGAGAACTCAGCGACAGACTTTCTTACCACTTCATCAATTTGGATTGCATAGCTAACGCATTGGTCTTCTGTTAGCGGTAGTGGTTCACCCAACTGTTTAAGGAACAATCCATAATAGGCTTGAACATGACGCTTAATTTTTGGATCTAGTGCATCGAAGCGGTCAGTCGGTACGCCTTCTACCTTGCGCTCTTTTACCTGCTCTTCAAAATCAGCGAATAACATGTACTGTTTAACGGGTGCGTCAAACATCTCTTTGGTTTTCTCAATCGCTTGTTTCAGCAGCTTAGAGAAATACTCTTGAGCATAGGGGTCATCAGCTAGGTCTTGCTCAATTATCTTGGTGATACGACCGGTGATCTTATCTTTCTGATTACGAGCTTCATCATCTGTCATCTGCTCTGGTTTGGCATCTTTACCCATATTGCCAACTAAATAAGCGCCTTTAGATTCTTCAATATTAACGCCACCAATATGCTTATCGAGTAGAGTTCGAATATCATCAGCATACTCATCGTAATCAACCGTTTCTTCCGCATCTTCTCGAACTTGCTTACGAAGCTGACACATCATTTTTAGCGTGTCTTTATACAACTGGCGCTTATCATCAAAACTTTTATCTTCAAAGTAGGTTGCGGATTGCAGAGCGACTTTCATGCAGTTGGTGAAAGTGGTGAGTGCCGAATAAAACTCGTCACGCTTTTTCAAGTTAGTATCGGTAAGCTGGCCATCTACCGTATCAATCTTAGGGGCTAGAACTTGGCGTAAAGCTTGTCCGTCTTGTTTGTTCGCCACACCATCAAAGATCGCCCATAGTTCGGAGTACAAACCTGGTAGCTTCTTGTATTCCGTATCCATGCGGTTGTATAAACCTTGAAGGTCATCAATATCAAAACCACCTAGCGTACGTTCTGCCAAATCTTGATACTTCTCAATGGTTGCATCGAGTTCTTTTAAGATGCCACGATAATCAATCAAGTAACCAAACTGCTTCTTACTATGAAGACGGTTAACACGGGCAATCGCTTGAATAAGATTATGTTGTTTTAATGGTTTGTCGATATAGAGAACGGTGTTCTTAGGTTCATCAAATCCGGTTAATAGCTTATCAACCACGATCATCAAATCAGGCCCTTCATCTTTACCAAATTCAGCAATGATATGTTTGGTGTAGGCTTTCTCATCATAGTAACCTTCAGACAACACGTTTTCTTTCCACCAATTCTGTACCAAGTCAGTACTTTCAGTATCAACGTTATCATGCCCCTCTCGTGTATCTGGCGGTGACATGGCAACCACTGAAGTCACTTTACCAATCTGATCTAACAACATCTTATATTGGATGGCAGAAGCTTTAGAATCGCAAGCCAACTGTCCTTTTAACCCTTGCTGCTTAAAGTTTTGGAAATGATCTGAAATATCATGAGCAATCAGTTCTAGGCGGCCTTCAGTTTGGTAAATCTGACCTTTCTGGGAAAACTTTCTCTTTAAGTCAGTACGCTGCTTTTCAGATAACTTATCGGTAATGCGGTCAAACCAAGCATCAATAGCTTTATCGTTAGTGCTGAGTTCAGGGATACGTTCTTCATATAACAATGGTGTGACGGTTTTATCTTCGACCGCTTGCTGCATGGTATAGGAATGAATGATCTTACCGAATTTATTCTCGGTCTTATCATCTTGCAGCAGTGGTGTCCCCGTAAATGCAATGAATGCAGCATTGGGTAAAGTTTGCTGCATTCGAACATTGTTTTCACCATTCTGACTACGGTGTCCTTCATCCACCAAAACAATCATATCTGGACTATCGTTGTAACACTCTGGCATCTCAACCGCTGTACCAAACTTATTGATGATAGAGAAGATAATACGCTCATTACCTTTACCAATTTGCTCAGCAAGGCGTTTACCCGTGGTTGCCATCGCGTCTTTTTTATCTTTATCTGACAGAGCACCACCAGAAGCAAAGGTACGGGCAAGCTGGTCTTCTAGATCTACTCGGTCTGTTACAACAACCACACGGCATTTAGCGAGTTCTTTTATCCAGATAAGTGCTTTGGATAAGAACACCATGGTAAATGACTTACCTGAGCCTGTTGTATGCCAAATCACACCGCCATTACGCGCACCTTTATCATCGAATGAAGTGATACGCTCAACCAATGCCTTAATACCAAAGACTTGCTGATAACGAGCAACTATCTTGCCAGCCTTTTTATCAAATAAGGTGTAAAGCCGTGTCATTTCCAATAAGCGGTCATGACGAAGTAGAGAAACCAATAAACGATCTTGGTCTGTCACTACCAAGTCACCGCCAGCAATTAACGTTAAATATTCATCACGCACTTTAGCGGGGCGGTGGTTAAAGATGGCATCGAGTTGAGTGGACGAAAGTGACTTGTTCTTTAACCGAATGAACTCAGCCTCAATGGTTTCTTCTTCTTCTTCTTCTTCTCTCCACTTAGCCCAGAACTTTTCAGGCGTACCACAAGTCCCGTATAAACCTTCGTGACCATTGACTGAAAGCAACAACTGGCTATAAGCGAATAGGTGAGGAATTTCATCGACCTTCTGGTTACGGATATTTTGAGAAATTCCTTCCGATACCGTTGGTTTACCTTCTGTCGATGAATCAGGGCGTTTTGCTTCAATCACGACCCAAGGTAAGCCATTCACAAAACACACTACATCAGGGATGCGCTTACCTGTGCCGTGCGTGTTTTCGACTTCTAATTCTTCGGTGAAATGATAAACGTTATTCTCCGGCGCTTCCCAATCAATGATTTGAATGGTTGGATTGGCTTTTTTACCATTAACAAATTCAGTGACACCAATGCCGTAAGTCAGCACATTATAAAGCTTCTCATTGGCAGATTTTAACCCTTCATTCATTGCGGGTGATGCTAGCTCGTGAACGATTTTATCAATAGCTGCAGTCGATAAAGGGTACTCTTTACCCATGAATGCGAAGGTTTTCTTGGTCAGAATTTCACGCAAGACCTTGGGTAAAATCACCGTCGATAATCTACCACGTTGCGCCAAACATTCACTGGGCGGAATGAACTGATACCCCAAATTTGTTAACAAGGTAAGCGCAGGGATTTTGGCACTTTGTTCTTCTTTAAAATTCGCGATAGGTTGCGACATGGTGGTGTTATTCCTTTCAGAGCCAAGAGTAAAAGCGAGTATGAAGTAGAATTGATAAACAAAACGCAGCCATTACTGACTGCGCTTAATGGGACTATGCGGCTACGGTTTCTTCAACCAACACTCGTCGCTTACCCGTCAACAATTGCTGCATCAGTGCCTTTTTCTCTTGCTTAAGGTGCGAGAGTTTAGCAGCTAATACTTCGATTTCATTATCGGCAGCAGTTAGGACTGAGGCAATTTTTTGTTGTTCATTAACTGGTGGTATTTTGAGATGTATTCCTTTGAAGTCCTTGAGAATAATTCTTGGTACACCTGATCCTGATGTAAGTACCTTTCCTACAAAAACTTTTATATATTCTTGAGAGAAGTACTGGGCTATAAAGTCAGGGACAACTTTATTTAATTTTGGTCTTAAAAGAGCAATAGACGATAGAATAACGCCTTCAATTTCATTTTTTACGACAAAACAATATTTCAAAATTGAGCCATCTTTGGCGATCAATATATCGTTTATATCTGGTTTACAATTTTGCTTTACCAAAGAGTCAAAATCCGATTGGCTTATATGTCTAGCGCTATTCTCTGTAAAACCCCTTGGAGACATGTCTTTGACAGAATACATTGGATAGCCAATATCCACACTTTTGGGGCTATGGTGAGCACCATCTGTTATTTTTGAACAAACATCGCCTAACTTTATCTCTTCCCACTCCCCCTCAAATGCCTTACCCGTATCTGGATTCACCAAGCGCTTATTACCCGTCAACAACTGCTGCATCAGGGCTTTTTTCTGCTGCTTACTGGCATCAATCAGCTTTTCTGTGGTCGCAATCGCTTTATCCCAAGTCGAGAGGGTTTTGGCGATTTTGCGTTGCTCTGGAAGAGGCGGGAGAGGTAAAATTAAACTACTAATATCCCCTAAGTTAATTCGCGGTAACAGACTAATAATTAAACGTAAAAACTGTTTTTTTGCCAAAGGGTTATTTAACAAGTAACAATAATAAAAATTATCAGCGACTTTATCGTTTAACTCAATCTTAGCTACAGCTGCATTACTATTACATATGCCTCTTTCACCACGATAAACCACAGCCTTACCTAATGCAGAACCGATTTTTGAAAAAAGAATGGTGTCTTTATCTACATATGATTTCTTAAGTAATTTATGGACGTCTTTAGAAATATATTGTGTACTCGACCAATCAATTAAACCTTCTTTAATCATTTCTGACTTTATAAAGGAAGTGCCATCATCTAGAAAAGTGATTAACTTTGTACTAGAAAAACTACCAAAGTCGCGAATAGGATTCTGATAAATATCCTTGAAATGTATGTAAGACCAGTCATTTGGAATTCTTCCAATTAACTTTTGAGCTAAAACAGAGTTATTTTTCATAACCCAATTCCTCTAGGTATACCGCCATCTCAGCTTCAAGTTCTGTCAGCTCTTTTTGCAGTTCTAAACGCTCACTACGCACTGCCACTAAATCAATCTCAGCTTCTTCTTCAAAGGTATCAACATAGCGAGGAATATTCAGGTTGTAGTCGTTCTCAGCAATCTCTGCTAACGTGGCTAAGTAAGAATACTTATCGGTGGTTTCACGCGCCTTATAGGTATCAACAATCTTCTGAATATTTTCAGCTTTTAATACGTTCTGATTTTTGCCTGATTTAAACTCACGAGAGGCATCAATGAATAATACTTTGTCGTCAGTCTTCTGCTTTTTAAACAACAAGATTGCAGCAGGAATACCTGTACCAAAGAACAGCTTTTCAGGTAAGCCAATCACAGTATCTAGAAGGTTTTCATCAATCAGTTGCTTACGAATTTTACCTTCGGATGATGCACGGAATAGCACACCGTGAGGCACCACAACACCCATACGACCAGTTTGGGGTTTTAATGTTTCAATCATATGCGAGATAAACGCATAGTCCCCCTTGGTTTTAGGCGGTACACCACGACGGAAACGACCATAGTGATCGTCGGCTGCATCTTCATGACCCCATTTATCTAAGGAGAAAGGAGGGTTAGCTGTTACCACATCAAAGTGCATTAAGCCGCCAGTGTTATCTTGCAGCTTAGGATTACGAATTGTATCGCCCCATTCGATTCGGTGGTTATCTTCCCCATGCAGGAACATGTTCATTTTAGCCAATGACCAAGTAGAACCAATCGCTTCCTGACCAAACAGTGCGTATTGCTTAGAACCAGCAAAATTGTTCTGAACTTGTTTACCACACTTCATCAATAGTGAGCCAGAACCACAGGCAGGATCACAAATGGTATCGCCTTCTTGCGGTTCAAGGATGATAGAAAGCAAGTCTGATACTTCAGCAGGGGTATAGAATTCACCCGCCGACTTACCACTACCCGCAGCAAAATGTTTGATCAGGTATTCGTATGCGTTACCAATCACATCAAGCGAACCAACACGACTAGGACGCAGATTTAAAGTCTCTTTACCGAAGTCTTCTAAGATATGACGAAGGATGCTGTTCTTCTGCTTTTCATCACCGAGCTTATCAGTGTTAAAGCTGATGTCCTGGAAGACGTTCTTTAACTTAGTGCCGTTAGCTTCTTCAATGGCATGTAGAGCTTGGTCGATACGTGAACCATTACCGGCTTCATGACGGTGTTCGTATAAGTCCCAGAAGGTTGAACCCGTTGGAATTTTGAATGACTGGCTTGCCATCATCGCTTCAATCATGGCAGCGTTATCACCAAACTGACCTGTTAGCTCATCGACCTTGTCTTGGTGAACATCTGAAATATACTTCAAGAACAACATCGTCAAGATAAAATCTTTGTAGATAGATGGGTCTACTGTACCTCGGAAGGTGTCACAAGCAGCCCATACCGCTTTGTTGATCTCGTCTTGGTTAATTTTTGTATGTGGCATCGTTTCTCTCAATTAGTTTTCTGTTGAATTCTTGATTAAATCGTTAGCGAGAGCATTCAGTTGCTGCTGACGGTTGTTTATAAGCTTATAAAGCAGTGCATTTTCTTTAATGCTCGCAGCATTGAGCTCAGCGATGATGTGTTGTGTTCTCATATCTGGCAACGCAATGGGCGCTGCGGCAAGTACAGGCTTTCGAATACTTATCTGATGGCTGCCTTCTGCACTACGTTTGAGATAGCTTTGAACAGGTGCTTGGTTTATCTGCCAAGTCAAAAACTCTGTATTGAGTTTGTCCTTGTATTCAGGCTTTACGCGCAATAAAAATAAGCTAGGGGCACAGGTCGTTTGTGTCATGCTCTGTGGCACGTAGCAGGCGATATGGCGCGCACCTTTACTGCTAAATAGAACATCCCCTTGTTGCAGCCAGTCTGCCTCTCGCTTACCTGTTAGCTCGGTCACGATCAAATCATCGGTCAGCAGCTCACCTAAATCAGAAATATCTTTCGCTTGAACAGCTCTGACATTGCCGCTTGGAATATCACTAATTGCCCCACGAAATGGATAACCCGCTTGAATGGTAACAAGCTCTGATAGAACGACATTTGTTGTTAAGTGATCATTGACGCTCTTAAGCATTATGAACCACTCCAATGTTTAAACGGACCGCTATTTTGACATGTTAGCGGTATACATCAATAAAATTAGCAGTAATCGTATGATGCAAATTAAGTTTTGACAATAAATCCAAAAAAACCTAGGATTTAATGCAGTAATTGAATGGTGCGGTTGGTCTTGATGGTTAATGTCTTTAAACAATCAGTGAATATTGGCGAGTTACCTTACTTTTCATCTTTAGATGCGGAGCCTCTTCGTCGTGTCGATTTTCATCAAGATCACCATGTAGACAAATTCCCTCGGCTTCATTCTGTTACTCGTATCGCAGATGTGCTGGAAATGAATCTGTTCTTGGATCACCGTTACAAAGGTATTTTTATGCCACCCAAAAGAGGCGGTAAAGCCAATAGCCTTGGTGGCGTGAGTCTATTGACCATCAATTCCTTAGCCTATTCACTAAGCCTGTTTCTTCAATGGTTAGAAGATCATAATGTGGCTTGGCAGGAAGTCATTGCAGTTGCAGCAACAGAAAAAGCGAAGTACTGGCTCCCTGTCTACCGATTTCGTAAACATCTGATCCATCGCGTTGAAAGTAAAGAGATAGACCGAGATACCGCTAACTTATATATGAATCACATCCGTCAATTCTACGAGTGGGCATTAAAACAGCGCCGTATTGAGAAAATCCCGTTCGAGTACAAAACCAAGATCATCAAAAAAAAGCGCAAAGATGGTGATATTGATTATTTATTTGCTGTTTCGTATGCCGAAGAGCGTGGTATCCCTGTTACGACAACCGATCTGCTCATCCCCAAGAAATATAAGCAAAAGAAGTTTGATCATGGTGAATTGGCTCCTTATACCCGTGAGGAACTGGAGCTGCTCTATTCGAGCAAGGAACTAACCAAACCAGCTTCTCGATTATGGATTGAACTGGCGCATTTATGCGGCTTAAGAGCTGACGAGGTTGCCAGTTTCCCTGCCAATAAAGTACAAGACCCAACGCTCAGTTCAAAAAAGCTCTTTCATATTGCGATAGTGGGTAAGTTCGATAAAAGACGAACCATCATGGTTTCAGAGCAGCTTATGCGCTCGTTATGGAACCATCTTAACTCACCAGAGCGTCAGTATCGTCTTGCTAAATGGCAACTAGAACACGGTGATGTTATCGATGCACCGCTATTTCTAAACCGTTCCGGTCGAGCAATCTTGGCGAAATCTGTTGGAAATGTAATAGCCAAAGTACGGAAGGAGTTGAAAGCACAAGATCTTGTGTTAGAACGTGATTTTCACGACTTGCGCTCGACGTTTGCAACCAATCTTGCGAAGTTTATGCTCAAGAAGAATCTGCCTTTGGGTTTTATTCAGTACAAATTGATGCAGCTATTAGGGCACAGCAACTTTTCTACCACACAGAAATACATCAATTTTGCTCAATCGGAAACGTTTGATAAGCAGATGGCGAGTTGGGTAGATAAGCTTTTTGGTGAACACTTACCCAGTCTCCATGATGACTTAGTGACCTTGCAAGGGGATGAATAGCATGGATAAATGCTTTATAGATCTTCCTGATGGTAAAATAGAGGTTACAGAAATAATTGCAATTGCCCCTAATTTGCAAAGTGAACTTCAAGCGCTAAGTAAGACTCCATGTTACCAAGGGGTAAATCGTAAATCTCTGACTTCGATAAGTTCTCGTTTCAGGAACTTTGTTCGTGTAATTTGGTATACGCTGACACAGGTCGAGTCTGAATCTCTAGTTCAACATGGCCTCAATGCTTATGTAATAGATGGTTTTAAACTTCTCAAAACTATCGCTCAGAGCGATCTCAAAAAAGAGTCCTTACAAGCCTTAATATATGCGTTAAAAGTATTTACAGGCTTAGATATTTCAAAAAGTGACTATAGTGGTGGGATTTATATTGAGCTTCTCGTTGGTCTAACAGATATCACGAAAATAGTTGCGATTGCTCCTAATTTACAAAGTGAACTACAAATACTGAATGAGACACCACATTATCGTGGAGTAAACAGTAAATCTCTGGCTTCTGTAAGTAAGCACTTTAGAGTATTTGTTCATGCAGTTTGGTATACGCTGACACAGGTCGAGTCTGAATCTCTAGTTCAGTATGGGCTCAATGCTTATGTACTTAATGACTTTGCACTTCTCAAAGCCTTCGCCCAGAGCGGTATCAGAAAAGAGCCGCTGTATGAGTTAATATTTGCGTTAAAATTGTTCACAGGGTTAGACATTTCAAAAAGTGACTATCGTGGTGTTGTTCATCTTGAACTACCCGTTGGTCTAACAGATATCACGAAAATAGTTGCAATCGCCCCTAATCTGCAAAGTGAATTACAAGCGCTGAGTGAGACCCCGAAGTATCGGGGGATAAATAGTAAATCACTGGCCTCGGTAAGTAATCACTTTAGAGTCTTTGTTCATGCAGTTTGGTATACGTTGACTCAGGTCGAGTCTAAATCTCTCGTTCAGTATGGCCTCAATGCTTATGTACTTGATGATTTCGCACTTCTAAAAACGGTCTCTCAGAGTGATATCAAAAAAGATCCGTTGAAAGAGTTAATATTTGCGTTAAAACTGTTCTCAGGGTTAGATATTTCAATAAGTGACTATAGTGGTGGTGTTTATCTTGAACTACCCGTTGGTCTAACAGATATCACGAAAATAATTGCAATCGCCCCCAATCTGCAAAGTGAACTTCAAATACTGAGTGAGACACCTCATTATCGTGGAGTAAACAGTAAATCTCTGGCTTCTGTAAGTAAGCACTTTAGAGTCTTTGTTCATGCAGTTTGGTATACGCTGACGCAGGTCGAGTCTGAATCTCTCGTTCAGTATAGCCTCAATGCTTATATAGTTGATGATTTCGCACTCCTCAAAGCAGTCGCTCAGAGCGATATTAAAAAAGATTCGCTGAATGAGCTAATTTTTGGGTTAAAACTATTCACAGGCTTAGATATTTCAAAAAGTGACTATGATGGTAGTGTTTATATAGATTTTCCCGTTGGTAAAGCAGAAATCACGAAAATAGTTGCGATTGCTCCTAATTTACAAAGCGAACTTCAAGTATTGAGTGAGACACCACATTATTGGGGAGTAAGCAGTAAATCACTTACTTCTGTAAATAAGCATTTTAAAATATTAGTGCATGCAATTGAGTATACGCTGACGCAGGTCGAGTCTGAATCTCTTGTTCAGCATAGCATGAATGCTTTTGTACTTGATGATTTTGCACTTCTCAAAGCAGTAGCTCAGAGCGATATCAAAAAAGAGCAGTTGAATGAGCTGATATTTTCGCTAAGACTGTTAGAAGGAACCGAATATAGCAATGATTGTTCGGCCTATATTGATCTTCCCGTTGGTAAAGTAGATATCACGAAAATAGCCTTAATTGCTCCTAATTTGCAAAGTGAACTCCAAGGATTGAGTAAGACCCCAAATTATCAGGGAGTAAATGGAACGTCTCTTACCTGTGTAAGTGGCCGCTTTCGAGTTTTCATTCGAGCGGTTAGTTTTACCCTAATACAGGTCAAATCTAATACCCTCGCAAAGCTGGGGCTCACTGCATATGTAATTGATAATTATGCACTTCTAAAATTAGTAGCTCTGAGTGATATTAAAAAGTATGAATTGCAAGAATTGATATATGCACTAAAGCTGTTTACTGGATTAAATATCTCAAAAAGTGATTATAGCGGTGGGGTTTATCTGGAGCTTCCCATCGGTGAAACTGATGTTACCGATTTAGCTGCTTTTTCTTTTGCAATAATTGATGATCTGAAGCGAATTATAGCTAGTAAGCGATATCAAGGGGAACAGGGTCATAACTCTAAATCAATGATCTCAAGGTATAGAAGCATCCTTACGGCTCTTCGTTATATTATCGCCCACTGCGACCATGCCAATTTATTACAAAATGGCTTCCAAGGTTTTAATCAAAATAACTTTATACTACTTAAAGAGGCTTTCCTGAGCTCGATGCGCAGTCGACTTTTTAAGGAGCTGGTCATTTCTATAGAAACACTCTTTGATTTACCTGTATTGCGTCACCAGTATGAGCCAAATCTACTTCCTTTCTATTTTGAGGAAACGGACAAGTGGCGGAATATTGATGCTAATGATCTGGCAGGAGTTGCCCCTTACTTATATCAAGAGTTGGCTATTATGTTGGATTCGGAAATGTCGCTATTACCTGAAAAACCGTACGGTATTGAAACTTTACATACGCGATTTATTAAGTTGAAGCGTTTGATTAATAATTATTTATTACCGAATTTTACCAATGAGTTAAACACGTCTGGAATAAAAATACTTGGAGAGAATAATAACAAGATCCAAAAACGGTTATTTCAAGAAATCCAAACACAAGTACAGAACCAAGAAATATCTATACGAACGGGAACTAGCTATTTCGAAATCATTCGTTGGATTATGGCGTTTAATAATCAAACACCAACTGATGCGTTTCGTATCTCTTTCAAACGCTATCAAAAACATGCCAAACGTCAGCAAGTAGAAAAAACTTATAACGACAATGAGTTAATGGAGTTAGTGTTTCATTTAGAGAAAGCAATTAATGAGACTCAAGATATCAAAGCATTAGTGATGCTGTATTTTGCAAAAATACAGCTTAAGACCTGCTGGAATACTGCTCCCATGTGCGATTTGGAATTGTCTGATATCAAAGAGATTGAACTTCCAACAGCAAAGAAAACGATGACTATCATGGTGCAAAAAGCCCGCAAAGGTTATGACGTTGATACATACCATCTTGATGGTCGGACAGTAAATAGCGTGATGATTGATCTGCAAAAAGTAAAACAACTAACGGAACAGGTTCGGGATAACAATAATGAGGTGGGGGCCAAATACCTATTTATCTATAGAGAATATAGCATTCTCAAACGAGTGGAATGAGCGAGGGTGATTCCTTTCATCAATTCTCTACTTGAAAATCAAGGTTGCTCAATAAGATATAACTCGCAACGAATTCGTAAATCTGGTGCAAATCATGTGTACCGAGAAGTGGCTAAAAACTTGCGGAAATATAAAGATCGGATGCGTCACAGTTATGCCACTTTTATGAAACACTATCAGGAAGTTGATGAATCCAAGACAAATCAAACACTGCATGAAGCAGTAAGCACGATGCAGAAGTATTTTACGGGACGAGAGATTGAGAGTGACATTGTTATATTGACGAAAGATGATCCCATACTACAAAAAACACCTACAGGGCTATGTGCATCACTAGGGTGTGACTCTGAATCAAATCAATACCACAAAGAGCACCGTTTGCTGCATCAAAAAAATGATGTTGCCACCCAGTGGTGCAGCGATTATTTGGCATGTATCTGGTGTAAGCACTTTAGAACTGTTGCTGACCCAGAACACGTATGGCAACTACTTAGTTATCGAGATTATGTGCTGGCTGATATGTCAGCTAGTGTGTCTAACCTAGACCAAAACGAAGAACAAACAGAGGCAATTGAAACGCTCAAAGCGCGTGTAGAGCAGATTTTGACTCAACTGAAAAACCGTGATGTTAAAGCCGTAGATGTTGGTGCAAATCTACAAAATGATAAGGGAATGCATCCATTTTGGGCGTTTGCAATTACATCGTTCGAGGCTTAGGAGAGTAATGAAATGAATGTATTTTCAGAAGTAATAGAAAATATACTAATTATTGATGGTTCTATCCGTATTATTCCGTATTCCCCTGAAAAGCATGATGCACTTAATACACTTCAGCTTTGGAAAGTTAAACGGAGTAACGGGGAAAAGATTAGCCTTTATTCTGATTTTTCATGGTTGGCAGATGGTCAACAATCTACAATCACGTTCCATAATGCGCTTCCTAAACTTGCTCATGAATTACGTGCGTTGACATTAGGGATGATTACTCACGGTGCTGGCCAAGGAATGGAACCTGCCAAATGGAGTACTACATATAGAATTATTACACAATGTAAGCGTTTTGGAATCTGGTTATCTGACAATAACATTGAATCCCTTTCAATGTTAAATTCAATACCGCATTTACGACTCCGTCACCTCATATTAAAATATTTAGCATATTGTAATGCTGAAATAAAAATCCATGCTGCTCAAGGGTTGTCGAGCGCTCTGTATTGGATGCGAATGTATGGCCTTATTACGTTACAGCCATCTTTAGACTTATTTGATGAATTGCTTGCGCCATATTTATCTCAAAAGGAAACATTAAGGCAAAAGCATTCTGTTATTCCAACTCGAATCATGAAACTGATTTTATCCGAATGTGAAAAACAAGTTGAACTAGCAGAGGAGTATTTTAATAAATGGTATCAATTACAGATATCCATAACTCATCGAATAACTTTGTTAAGTCAATCGGAAATCAAAATAAATGATTTAAATAAGATGTTGTCAGATAACGAAATAGCTGAACTTGAACAGCTTCATAGTCATTTTAAAGAATTAAAAAGTTATGTATTCATACTTGTGATTGCATACTCTGGTATGCGACATAGTGAAGTGATGGCGTTATTAGATAATGCTACGTTTGAACGGAACTGTGAATATTATATCCGATCGAAATTATTCAAAACAACTGATGGTCAACAAAGCCTAGAGTGGGTTGTAAGTAAGGCAGCCTATGATGGTGTGAAACTCATAAGTAAAATGAACAGTATTTACCGTGGGCGAGCTAAGATACTGCATCAATTTTTTGTAAAGCACTTACCGGATAAGTATCGTATTAATTTTGAGTATGGTCTGGATAATTTATCTCTTTTCAATGTAACGCATAATAGATTATCTGTAAGGTTTAGTAATATACCAAAGGTGGCTAACTTTAATAACATAAATAGGTTATTTATTATCCCGGTGACACAGGAAGATATTGATCAGTTAGAGCGCCTTGAATGTAATGTTCAATCTGTCGCACACAATCATAAAGGATTTAGGAAACCATACCGGGTAGGCACACCTTTTAATTTTACCTCTCATCAATTCAGACATACTTTTGCTTGGTTTATTGTGGCTAATCGTCTGGGTGATTTGGACGATATTAAATACCAATTCAAGCACTTAGAAAACAGTATGACATTGGTTTATAGCCATCGTGGCTATGATTCCATGGAAGAGTTATTGAAATTAACGGACAGCTTTGAAGAGTACCTAACAACTCAGGCTATGTCGGATATGGTCAATGCCGCAGAAGATGGCAAATTAGCAGGTCGTGGCGGGCAAAAGTTTATAGAAAGATTACAAACACTTTTGGGTGAGGATTTCGAGTATGGTTCGTCTCCGCATTTTGCCAACATGCAGGAATTATTAACCTTTACCGCTAAACATTCTTCTAATTTTCGAGGGTTATCCCATGGCTACTGTACGAAGGGAACCAGTTGTAAGGTACGAAACGCGGCTGACCCTAGTCATTGTATTAACTGCGATTCCTATATAGCAACACCAAAGCATTTACCCCATTGGAAGGTCATCAAGCAACGTTGTGAGAAGCAATTGGCAGCGTTTGATCAGTTTCCTGATGAGATGAAACCAAGATTTTCGTCGTTCAAATTAGCACTCATTGATAACTTACATGCAGCTGACTCAGTAATTGAACAATTGGAAGTAGCAGCGAAGGAGGCATAATGGAAGAAACAACCAAATCTCAGATAGAACAAGTGATAGAGGCGATGATTAAGTCTGGCGAAAAGATTAATGTCAGCCGAGTCGCTGCCAAAGCTGGAGTCTCCAATGCTTTGATTTACAACCGTTACCCTGATTTTAAATTTAAAATCAATCAAGCAAAAGAGCAACAAAAGTCCAAAGCACAACAAATCAGCTCAACAACAGAAAGAGAAAGCCTCAAGGCAAAGTTGACTAAGTGTAAGCAAAAACAATCAGAAGCAGAGTTAATGGCCCTGTCTTATCAAAAGCAAAATGTTGAGCTGTGGGAGCACATTCAACAGGTCTATGCGATGTATGATCAGGTGTTAGCAGAAAGAAATGACTTTGCTGAAAGATTTAAATTTTTGGAGTAACAAACCACCAATCAGCCCCTCCATCAGTAGTCCATAATCAAAGAAAATTCAGTTAAAAGTGTTACAATCTTAATCCATTGATACATAGGCAAAGTAACACTTTTTAAAATCACCTAGATTCCATTAACTATACGCCACATTGAATAATTTTATGCTTCTCTAAAGCGACAAGCTGACCCTGATCGATGGTCGTTGTGCGGCAGAGATCAGAAATTTGGAAGTACTCAGGCCAGCTCATCAGGTTATTTCGCTCCATCGACGATTATTGGGGAAGGTACTATTTGATAGTTTTGCAAAAGTTATTGAGACGCTAGCATAAGTCGTTTTCACTCTTTGGGCGTATGATCTATATCACACTAAAAACAATAATAAGGAGGCAAAAATGCAAAATTGGCGAACTGCTGCAGATAAAGAATTCTGGAATAAAACCTGGCGATTGGCGATACCCGTTTCGATGCAGTCGATGCTTTTTGCCGTCTTAGGTTTGGTCGATATCATGATGGTGTCGAAGCTGGGTGAATCCCAGATAGCTGCGGTAGGTGTCGGTAACCGGATATTCTTTTTTAACTTACTGATGATTATCGGTGTGAGTGGTGCTGTTGGTGTGCTTGCCGCACAATTTTTCGGTGCCGGAAGAATGGATGGTGTGCGTCGTACTTTGCTGCAGTCGTGGGTCTGTGCGGTTGTTTTTACTATTCCTTTTGCAGTGCTGTACCGTCTGGCTCCTCAAAGTATTGTTAGCTTGATTACGGATGAGCCAGCCTTTGTCGAACACGCGACAACCTATCTGTTTGTGTGCGGCTGGAGCATCATTTTTACCGCCATTGTTGTACCACTTGAATCGGCACTTCGTGCTGTCGGTGTCGCTAAAATGCCGACTGTTGTGGGGTTGATTGCGGTGCTGATCAATGCGCTGTTAAATGCCTTACTGATCTTCGGCCTTTATGGCTTCCCTGAGATGGGTGTAGCGGGTGCTGCGTTGGGTACAACGATCTCCCGTGGTATTCAGACGGTGTTATTACTGTTGGTGACTTACTGGAAGTATAATGAGATTCTGCCAAAAGCCGAAGATGTAGATGCAGCTGTTGTCCCGAAGGCGCGTAAGAAGTACCTATCAGTAGCACTGCCGATGATCATTCATGATGGTGGCTGGGCAATGGGTCTGCTGGTTTATAATTACATTATTGGGCAGCTTGGAGTGACAGAATTGGCCATTATCAGTCTGCTGTCGCCAATTGAAGGTGTTCTGATCTCAGGCTTTATTGGATTTGCGGTAGCGGCTTCAACCATTCTTGGTCATGAGCTGGGTGCAGAGAACTATCAACGTGCCTGGTATCAGTCATGGTGGTTTGTTGGGCTGAGTGCTTCGCTCGCGTTGTTGCTAGGTGTGACTGTCATCCTGTTCCATGATGGTATTGGCAGCTTGCTGGCTAAAACAGCGGCCCCTGATCTGGAAATGGCCATCAATGTTACCCTGGTACTGGCATTAGGCTTGTGCTTGAAAGTGTTTAATATGGTGGGAATTGGCGGGGTGTTGAGAAGCGGCGGTGATATTCGCGCTAGCATATTCATTGACTTGTTTGCTCAATGGGGGGTCGGTATCCCACTTGCGATCTTTACCGGTATTTACCTTGGCTGGCCATTACACTGGGTGATGTTGGCGATATTGACTGAAGAGTTAGTCAAAGTCGTACTGACTACGCATCGTATTAGAGCCCGCCACTGGTTAACCAACCTGATTAATGACGAATCACCTGATGGTGACAAAGAGTGTTTGGCTGCCTGAAGAAGCGTATATCCAGTTTCTAGGTTCTAATGACGAGTCGCGAGTAAAAGTGTGTTCAAAAGCAGAGTCTGGGTAGGTATATCCGACTCTGCTTTTTGGTGTGTGCTTAGTTCGTTGCTTCATTTTTCTTACTGTTCGTTTGTTGCTTATTTTACGATTTTTGTGACAACCGGATCAGGCGTGAGAAATATGGTAGAATCCCGCCTGTTTTTATTACTATTTTTATTACTTTCAAATTGAAAAGTCAGGAATTCCGTTGAGTTTGTCAAATACACCTCAATCAGACGTTTTGAATAATGAAAAAACGCTGAAAGCCGCGATTAAAGATTGCATGATCCGCGATCGTTTTCGTTTGCACAAACGTGTGCAGGGTGCGGCAAGAATTAAGAACGAAAAAGCGAAACACGCTGTTTTCGATGAAGTTGCATTAGATATTGCCAAGTCGATGCAAACCGTTGAGTTACGCAGAACTCAGCGCCCGACCATCCGTTACCCTGAACAGTTACCTGTCAGCCAGAAGAAAGATGATATTGCTGAAGCCATTAAGAATAACCAGGTGGTTATTGTTGCGGGTGAAACAGGTTCAGGTAAAACCACTCAGCTGCCTAAGATCTGTATGGAGCTGGGGCGCGGTACCCAGGGCATGATTGGCCATACCCAACCTCGTCGTCTGGCTGCCCGTACGGTAGCAACCCGTATTGCAGAAGAGATGGAATGCGAGCTGGGTTCATACGTCGGTTATAAAGTCCGATTCAACGATCAGGTGTCTGATCGCAGCCAGGTCAAACTAATGACCGATGGTATCTTGCTGGCTGAGATTCAGAGCGACCGCTATCTGAGCCAGTACGACACCATTATTATCGATGAAGCCCACGAACGTAGTCTGAATATCGATTTTATCATGGGCTACTTGCGTGAACTGTTACCGAAGCGCCCTGATTTAAAGGTAGTGATTACCTCGGCAACTATCGATCCGGAGCGTTTTTCCAAGCACTTCCATAACGCTCCGATCGTTGAAGTGTCCGGCCGTACTTATCCGGTAGAAACCCGTTATCGTCCGGTGACAGAAGAAGAGTCTGAACGTGATCAGCTGCAGGCCATTTTTGATGCGGTAGATGAACTGTGCGATGAAGGCTTGGGTGATATCCTGATCTTCATGAATGGTGAGCGTGAGATCCGCGATACTGCTGACGCACTCGAAAAGCGTAACTTGCGTGATACCGAAATCTTACCGCTTTATGCGCGTTTGTCTGCCGGTGAGCAAAATCGGGTATTCCAGTCACATGGTGGCCGCCGTATTGTGTTGTCGACCAACGTGGCAGAAACCTCGCTGACAGTACCGGGGATCAAATATGTTATCGATCCGGGTACTGCACGTATCAGCCGTTACAGCTACCGAACTAAAGTACAGCGACTTCCGATAGAAGCGATTTCGCAGGCCAGTGCTAACCAGCGTAAAGGTCGATGTGGCCGTGTGCAGGAAGGGATCTGTATTCGTCTTTATTCTGAAGAAGACTTCCTGTCGCGTCCGGAATTTACTGATCCTGAAATTCTGCGTACTAACCTTGCTTCCGTTATCTTGCAAATGACCAACATTGGTCTTGGTGATATTCAGGCATTTCCATTTTTAGAAGCGCCGGATAATCGCAATATTCAAGATGGTATTCGCCTGCTTGAAGAACTAGGAGCGATTGACACCAAAGCGACGGATCCACGAAAACGTCTGTCACCAATGGGGCGTCAGTTAGCCCGTTTACCTCTCGATCCACGTCTTGCACGTATGGTCTTAGAAGCGCCAAAATTGGGTTCATTACGTGAAGTGATGATCATTGCTTGCGCCTTGTCGATTCAAGATCCCCGTGAACGTCCGACGGAGAAGAAACAAGCGTCTGATGAAAAGCATAATCGCTTTGCCGATAAAGAGTCGGATTTCATCACGTTTGTTAACTTATGGAATTACGTTCAAGAGCAGCAAAAAGCGCTGTCTGGTAATCAGTTCCGCAAGCAGTGCAAGAAAGATTATCTCAACTACCTGCGTATTCGTGAGTGGCAAGATATTTACTACCAGGTCAGTCAGGTAGTGAAAGAGCTAGACTTGCGTTTGAATAATCAAGAAGCCAACTATGAAGGTATTCATACTGCGTTACTGGCAGGTATGCTCTCTCATATCGGTCTTAAAGATCAGGAAAAGAATGAATATCAGGGTGCGCGTAATGCCCGTTTCAACATTTTCCCGGGTTCGGGTATTTTCAAGAAACAGCCCAAATGGGTCATGGTTGCTGAGTTAGTTGAAACCTCGAAATTGTGGGGACGTATTGCCGCCAAAATTCAACCTGAGTGGGTTGAGCCTCTGGCTCAGCATTTGCTGAAGCGAAGCTACAGTGAACCGCATTGGGAGAAAAAGCAGGCAGCAGTCTTTGGTTTTGAAAAAATCATGCTGTACGGCATTCCGATTGTTGGCAAACGTAAAGTTAATTACGGCAATATTGATGCTCAGGTATCTCGTGAAATTTTCATTCGTTCGGCTTTGGTAGAAGGTGATTGGGAAACCAAGCATAAGTTCTACCATCAGAACCGTAAGCTATTACGGGAAGTCGAAGAGCTTGAACATAAGTCTCGTCGCCGCGATATTCTTATCGATGATGATCAGTTATTTGAATTTTACGATCAGCGTATTGAGCATACGGTTGTTTCCGGCCGTTTCTTTGATAGCTGGTGGAAAAAAGCATCCATAGAAAATAAAGACTTGCTTAACTTTGAACGCGAGATGCTATTCAAAGGTGATGCGAGCCATATTACCGATCTGGATTATCCTAACTTCTGGCATCAGGGCAACCTGAAACTGAAGTTGAGTTACCAGTTTGAGCCGGGCGAAGATAGTGACGGTGTCACTGTTCATATTCCGCTACCGATCTTAAATCAGGTTGAACCGGATAACTTCGACTGGCAAATTCCGGGACAGCGACAAGAATTAGTGATTGCACTGATCAAGTCACTGCCAAAACCTGTGCGCCGTAACTTTGTACCGGCACCTAACTATGCTGATGCATTCTTGGCCCGTGCTGAGGCAATGGCGATGCCGTTGCTTGATTCGCTAGAGAAAGAACTTAAACGTATTTCCGGTGTAACCGTATTACGTGAAGACTGGAATCTGAATCAAGTGCCTGACCACTTGAAAATCACTTATCGCGTTGTTGATCATCGCAACCGTAAGCTGAATGAAAGCAAAGACTTATACAGTCTGAAAGAAGGCCTGAAAGAAAAGGTGCAGGAAACATTATCGCAAGTTGCAGATGACGATATTGAGCAGGACGGCCTGAAAACCTGGAGCTTCGGTACTTTACCTGAGTGCTATCAGCAAAAACGCGGCGGCTTTGAAGTGAAGGCTTTCCCTGCATTGGTTGATAATAAAGACTCGGTAGGCATTAAGCTATTTGAAACCGAGGAAGAGCAGCGAACGGCCATGAGTCAGGGCCAGCGCCGACTGGTATTGCTGAACGTACCTTCGCCAATCAAATACCTGCATGCTAACTTGCCGAACAAATCGAAGCTCGGCTTGTACTTCAACCCGTATGGGCGTGTCATGGATTTGATTGATGACTGTATTGCCTGTGGCGTTGATAAGCTGATCGGGCAAAAAGGCGGATTGATCTGGCAGCCGGAGCAGTTTGAGGCAACCAAAGAATATGTACGTGCTGAACTTGGCGATACGGTTGTTGATGTTGCGAAGCAGGTCGAAGCAATTCTGACGACTGCGTTTAACATTAACAAACGTCTGAAGGGCAGAGTCGATCTGAGCATGGCGTTTGCGCTATCTGATATCAAGGCGCAGATCGAAGGTTTGATTTTCAAAGGATTTGCGACAGAGTGCGGTTGGCAGCGTTTGCCGGATATCCTGCGTTATATGAAAGCCATTGAGCGCCGGATGGAAAAACTGCCGATCGATCCAAATAAAGATCGTGTTCATATTCTGAAAATTGAATCTGTGGTCAATGACTATAAAGAGCTGCTGAATAAGATCCCGAAAGGGCAGCCGGTGCCTGAAAAGGTCAGAGAGATCCGCTGGATGATTGAAGAGCTGCGTGTAAGCTACTTTGCCCAGCAACTCGGCACGCCTTATCCGGTATCGGATAAGCGAGTTCGCAATGCGATCAACGAGTGCTGATTAGGTTATAGAAACAAAAACGGAGCCAGCAGGCTCCGTTTTTTTATTCACAACTTGTTGGGATCAACGTTCCCAGTAGGCTTCTTCTAAGCAGTCTTCGCGCTCTGGCAGACCGCGTGACAGACGAGGAGCATGTTGAGTAAGTACCTCATAGCTGACACGATTTGAATATTGGCAAATCTGTGAAAATGAGGAATAACTAAGGAATTTACCGTTGTGTTTACCCGAGTTAGGTACATTGGCCTTATGGTATCGGTTCGCTGACATGTCATGTAATAACGCTGACAGTGCTGCATCGCCCGCACCATTGGTGTTTTTAATTTCCACCGGGCCGCCAAGGTAAGGGGCAATGTGCGAATACACACGCACTGGATTTTTACAGTTTGCCTTCATCATAGGACGACTGAATTCGTATTTATTGAATTCTGGGATACGGCCAGGCAGTAACGGCAGGGTTGATTCACGTTTGAGTGCATCATCAGTGTAACCAGCCATATATAAACCAACAGGGCCCGCAGTACATAGCACCATATCAACCCAATCTAGCGTTTTGTCTGCGGCAATCAGAGGATCTTTCTCTCCGGTAAGTGCTTCAGCTTCTTCTTCGTTCATCGCGACACAAGTGACATGCTCTTTAAGGAACTCTATCCACCACTCTTTTTTGTCTTCGATAACGTATTTTGTGCCCAGGGTAAGAACAACGGGCACATCATGTTTCTTTGCATGCTCAATGGCTTTTAGCGCGGCATCTTTCATCGGATCGCTGGCTTTGCCACGTACCAAGTAAGAAGATAGTACAAGTGCAGATGCATTTTCAAAGGCGCATTCAGGCACGCTTTCAGGAAGAAGCTGGTTCATCTGACCTTCGTTAATGGCAAATGTACGCTCGCCATCTTCTGTGATCAAGGTATAACAGCGACCAATTGGACCATCGACAGGCTGTAAGTGATCCAGATCCATTCGGCATGAAGTATTGCACAGGTAGCGATACGCATAAGAACCGATTTTAAGATCTTGGCTCATCACACCGAGCAGAATTGACTTGTCATCGGCGAGCACCGAGTAGTTGTGCAGCGTGTTACCGATAGTATCGCCAGGGTATTCGTGGCTGATGAGATCATGCTCTTTTAGCTCTTGATAAAGTAGTTCGGCCTTATCTTCATCAAGTACTAACGAGTGGCCTTTACTCAGAGAATGTCTATTTAAGAACTCATCATCAACGCGCGCTTCAATATCAACAATGGTTTGACCAACACCGACGAGATGGGTACGTGCGAGCGGATTATCATGCTGGATTTGAGCAACTAATGGATCGCGGGCATTAACAGGAAAGTAATGCTTTGATTTACGCTGACCAGGAAATTTCATGTGTAAAGGCTACGGGATTCATGGGATTTTGTTTAATGTTAACACAGAAATGCGAGATATATCCCATTTCATTGCAATCTGGTGACGAATTGCTTTTATTTGCTTCTTTTTTAATCTTCCTAAAGTGGAGTTAATTAAAAAGAAGAAGAAGAGCGTAATAACTGACTATATTTTATGGATAAATATAGCCAGCGGTATAAAAATAAACCGCAATAATTTGCGGCTTATAATATGAAATTAGATTATTAGTCAGCTTGATATTAAATAACATGCAGAGTGACGAAAAAATGCTTACTCTAATAGTTTCACTTCTTGTTTAGTGGCTGAACCGCCAACAGGGCGGTTGACGGAAATGCTGCGGCCTTTTTTCATGCCTTTTTCATAGTCGTCGGTGATGCCTTTCATCGCTTCCTGAAGTTGCTGCTTAAATGTTTCACGATCAAGGTTTTCAAACTGCTTATCGATATAGTTCGACATGCGCTGATCATGATCATCATCAGTATTAAGCACGGGTAACTTTTCCAATGCACCTTCCAGCCAGCCGGCCAGGAAAGAAGAAACGCGACGTGCAACTTCGGTCGTGCTGGTTCCCGTTCCGGCAAAGCTATTGCGGAACTGACCCGTTTGCTGGTTCATTTCACGGTATACAATGTCAAAAGCGAAAGCGGCAAAAATGGCTCGCTCAGCAACGCCAATGAATTCGGCTTTTTTCAGCCCCTTGTGATTGGTCAGCACACATTCGACACCAAAGCGACGGTTGATACCACGAATGATCTTAAGAATTTGTGCACTTACGTCTGCAGGTAACAGAGTGGCAGACTTGGTTTTCCCCATCTTGATGAATTCAATGTCATCTTTATCTAAGCCGTATTTCAGCATCAGACTGTGTGCCATTCGAATGGCTTGTGCGGCTTCGTTGATGTTCGCAGAGTTACCCAGCTCTAGGCATTTTGCAATTTTTTTCAGCGCCTTTCGCTTCTGTTCAGACATTCAATCACACTCTTTAAGAAAAGGGGGGGACGTATTTTAACGTTTTACACGGGTATTTGGCAAAAAATGTGTGTAGATAATGCTAAATTTTTATCTGTGCAGTTAAAACCTGACTATCTCGGGCTTGTTAAAAGACGGCATGGTTTGCATAATGAGTTAACTCTTCCCAGCAAGTAATGCTGGGCTGCATTAATAAGTATAAAGCAAATATGACAACAGCTTATCAATCCATTGATGTTCCTTTTGAATTTCGTCACACCTGCTGGTTTTGTGGTGAGCCGTACTATGAATCTTATCCATTCATGGCCTCCCCGAATTATGAGCATCAAATATCACCGATTTTGCTCCCTGGCTGTCAGGAGTGTTTTACGTTATGTAAATCCATCAAGGTCAGTGGCTTGGATTTATTACGCGATAAAGTGAAAGAAAAGCTTCACAACCGTTATGAGAAACACTTGCAAATAGGCGTGAACTGGACGAAAGAAGAGCTGGAAGATTCAGAGCTGGAAGGCAGAGCATTTGAAGGTTTTCGAGACAGTGCCTGGATGATGTTTGAAATCGCAAAAGGTCGGGTAAATTACCCTGGCTGGCCCGTGAGTATCGATGGTATTCCGGTTATGGGTATTAACAATGCCTTTCAGCTTGAGTTTAATGGCATCATCTATACCGGTTTGGTACAGGCGGTTGAGCAGCTGGCCAAGGCATACAATATGCCGCAGCCTTACCTGGAAGAAGTGATTGAGCTCGTTGGCCGTGACAAATTGGCCTACGCGATTCGTTTTTGTAAAACGACTTATGGCTATTCTGCCGCCGAACGAGAAACCAGTATCGCGAGCCTGAAAGCACTATTGGCAGAGCAAGAAGCAGCAGAGCAGGACTTATCAGTACAAACCCAACCAGGTCAGTTTATTGAAATAACATTGTCTGAGATTGAAGAGTTGATGCTGTATCGCACTATGATCTCACCGCATGCGATTCAATGGGTATTACAGCGGGGTATTACAACGCTAAACGAATTGGCACAGCAGGAAGATGCTTTCTTTGAGTACTTCATGCAAGATTCCGAGTTAACAGCCTTTACCTATTTTAACGGCTTACAAATCTATTATGAAAAACGCGAAGTCGATCCCGATTGGGCTGAACGGAGCGATCCGAACCGGGCTTTGTTTGCACGTGTTGAAGCGCGCTGATTGTTTTTAAGATCAAAAAGCCCGGCAATAGTGCCGGGCTTACATTTAGCGGGTCTATACCAATCGTGAAAAGTATATGGCCTGATACTTATCCCGATTGGTATTACTGATTATGGCGAGACCATACTATGGTCTTGCCATTTTTATCGAATGCGACAACGTCAAACGGATCTTTTATATCGTCATACTCCATACCAGGAGAGCCCATTGGCATGCCTGCGACAGCAAGGCCGATCATACGATCAGGTTTCTCGTCTAAGAAGCGTTTAATTTCATCTGCCGGTACATGGCCTTCGAAGGTGTAACCATCGATTTGTGCGGTATGGCATGATGCATATTCCGGACGCAGACCGAGCTTGATCTTAATTGGCGTCAGATCTTCTTTGTACACCACATCAAGTTTAAAGCCATTGTCTTCCATATGTTTTACCCACTCTTTGCAGCAACCGCAGTATGGAGACTGGTAGTTTGTCCCCTCAATGGTATTTGCCAGTGCAGAAGTGCTGAGAGTTAAAAGAGTCAGTGCAATCAGTTTAGAGAGTTTCATTATGTGATCCTGTTTGGTCTAAGTTTGTATTACGGGCTTTAACCGCAATGTATATAACAGCAATGCATATAACAGCAGTGTAAAGCGAGCATCGGCATGCTTGATGCCGCCTGGAATGCGGTAAAACTTAGATGGCGGTAGGCGGACGCAGTATGGGCTCGCTTCGCTGGAAAAGTTCACCAGCAGGATCCGCGTAGCTTGCACTATTAACCTGTACATAAGTGAAATTGAAAGCAGTCAGAATAGCCAGCGGGGATGTCTGGGAGTGGCAATCGCCGTCCATACAGTATTGCCCGGAAGGCTGTTTCTCTGGTGAAAATTGTTTATCCATAGCCGAGATGGAATGCGGGTTGCACATATCTATCATTATGGTGTTACAGGGGATAGCTGAACAGCAAGCCATCTCTGACTGACAATTTGACTTGAGAGTGGCGTTTTTGACGTGCAACAAACCTGCATTTACTGTGGTTGAAAAGACAGTAAACAGCATGGCGAATAAAACTATTTTTGAGATCAGCTTGTAAAGCATGCTCATTATTTTAGTCGTCCGAGTGTTGGTATTGTCATAAGTGGCTCAATTATAACTGGGTTTTACGCCCAGACAATCCCTTTTTACTCTACCCAAAGCACCTCAAGACACGAGGTGCTTTGGGTATACGATGTCATTATTGACCAATAATCGTACATCGGTTGTAACATCTTGAAGACAATCTACTTGTCCCTGTTGGTCTTTATATGGCAGGAAGCATTTCCCCGTGTTTTAACAAGGTTGAACCTGATTCAAATCGCAAGCCGTCAAAGCCTTACGTTCCTCTGACATTACACACGACCCTTTAAGCTTTAATATCGTAATAAATAAAAAAATAGCGCAGGAATTTTTGAGTATGCAGTATACAGAACAAGATAGAAAGGTCTTACATGACACATGGATGAGCTATAAGGCCAAGATGAGAGTGACCCAAATCGAAATGTCGAAACGGTTAGGGATCAGTCAGCTTATTTTCTCTGATATATTACGAGGTAAGTTGTCTCTTGAGCATCGGTTTGTAAGTCAGTTCTGTAACTTTATGGCTGTTGACCCGGTACTGACTTTGCCATCGTTGCGAAATCAAATGGGTACGGCGATGCCTAATTCAGTAACCGTGACAAATACCTATATTCTGGATGGCGATATCAAAAATGTGCGCTATGACGGTAACCAATTAGTGGTTGAGTACGAACATAGTGTTAACGTGTAATATCAATCGGGATAATTGTCTCATCCTAAAATTACAGTTATAAAAAAGCCCTCACACTGAGGGCTTTTTAAATGCTGTACTTAGTGGTTTTTAAAAGGTTTATCCCTTATCTTCCTTACCATTTATTTCCCACTCCGGGATTAAACAATATAAGATCCCGGCACAAGTGATAGATACCAACAGATCTGATGGCCAGTGCATGCCTAACCAGATCCGACTGGTGCCCACACCAGTTGCCCATAATATGATGATAAAAGCGGGTAATAGCTGTTTACGGCGTAAGAAAAAGCCTCCCCAGAAGACAACGCAAACGGCAGCGAAAATAGTGTGTCCTGACGGCATCGAATAGTTTGTTTCGCCTTGCCAGTGACGAATGCGCCAATGGCTGACATTGTCAGCGGCTTGCTCGACAACCGCTTCTTTATTCGTATCATCCAGCTGATAAAAGTTCTGTACGGAATCGACCAGTCCAAGGCTTTGCAGTTCATAACTGTACGGACGAGGAATTTCGGTAATGTGCTTTAATCCGGTTTTAGCGACAAAGCTTAGTGCTAACAAAATGCCGAATTGAATCCATAAACGGATCAGTTTCCCCTTGGGGTATTTCAGGAAAAGAGGGATCAGACACAGTAGCCCAGTCGTGATCAGAAAGTATGGGTTTCCTGCAGAATCGGTGAGCAGGGTAAAGAGCAAGCCTGTTAGATCATTAACCTCTGTTGTAAAAGCAGGTTGTGGAAAAAAGACAAGTACACCAGCCATCAATACCGCAAAAAGGGACAGGGCGATGACCCCGGGTATTTTTTTAGAAATAAATGAAGAAATTAACATTTTATAGTTTTGTTATTAAACGAGTTTGAATTTTATCAGAGGGTAACCCGCTTAACGTAAAAAAAATGTCATTTTTTGTAATTAAGTATCAGGCTGGTTGAAGTGATGCTTCATGCTGTGTATAGACAATAAAGGGTTCTGTCGCAACCTGGCGTAGTAAGTTATGATCTCCGTCAGCACTCATTACTTTTTGCATTATGACTATCAACTTTTCTGGTCGCCACTTTCCTTCCGACATCATCCTTCAAGTTGTTCGCTATTACCTTGCTTATAAACTTAGCTACCGTGAAATCGAAGAAATATTTGCTGAACGGGGTATCAATGTTGATCACTCTACATTGAATCGATGGGTCATCAAATACGCCCCCTACTGGAACATCGTGCTCGACAAATGAATAAGCCAGTCGCGTCTTCGTGGTGTATGGATGAGATATACATTAACGTCAAAGGTCAATGGAAGTATTACTACCGGGCCGTTGATAAATATGGCTGTGTCATTGATTTTTTACTGTGT
>NZ_JAKJSP010000015.1:0-189965 GCF_050337085.1 Photobacterium sagamiensis
GATTGGCCTTTCACCCCTAGCCACAAGTCATCCGCTAATTTTTCAACATTAGTCGGTTCGGTCCTCCAGTAAGTGTTACCTCACCTTCAACCTGCCCATGGCTAGATCACCTGGTTTCGGGTCTAATCCTAGCAACTGTACGCCCAGTTAAGACTCGGTTTCCCTACGGCTCCCCTAATCGGTTAACCTTGCTACTAAAATTAAGTCGCTGACCCATTATACAAAAGGTACGCAGTCACCCCATCACTAAGCCACCTCTGCTTGATTTTGTGTGTTGATCAACGCTACGCGTTGTTAACCACAGTCAAACTGAAGTACTTGTTACCACTAAACGACAATAGCTTAGTGATGGGGCTCCTACTGCTTGTACGTACACGGTTTCAGGTTCTATTTCACTCCCCTCACAGGGGTTCTTTTCGCCTTTCCCTCACGGTACTGGTTCACTATCGGTCAGTCAGGAGTATTTAGCCTTGGAGGATGGTCCCCCCATGTTCAGACAGGATATCACGTGTCCCGTCCTACTCGATTTCACGGTAAAAGCGTTGTCGGCTACGGGGCTATCACCCTGTTCCGCTGTGCTTTCCAGCACATTCACCTGACGCTAATGCCGCTTAAGGGCTAATCCGGGGTCGCTCGCCGCTACTGCCGGAATCTCAATTGATTTCTCTTCCTCGGGGTACTTAGATGTTTCAGTTCCCCCGGTTCGCCTCGCTACGCTATGTATTCACGYAGCGATAACTGCTTATGCAGCTGGGTTTCCCCATTCGGAAATCGCAGACTCAAGTGGCTTTTACTGCCTAATCTACGCTTATCGCAAGTTAATACGTCCTTCATCGCCTCTGACTGCCAAGGCATCCACCGTGTACGCTTAGTCACTTAACCATACAACCCCAAGAGGTTTCGTATGGCAACAACCAAGGTTTCTCTCTAAAAGAGAGGATTTGTTTTCGCCGGACTCTACACAAGACACTTGAATGTGTTTGTTTTGAGAACTCGTTTTTTATCCCTTCTTTAAATAAGAAGTCATAAAAAACATTTGTAATTGAATTCGAAAATTCAATTTACTAGTCAGCTTTCCAGATTGTTAAAGAGCATAACGCAAAAAGCGTTAATCAATAACCGAGGTCATTCATTAGCGCTTTCGCKATTTCTTTTACATTTTAACCAAGCAATCTGTGTGGACACTGCATAAAACARRMAGTCTTTAGGTAAGGAGGTGATCCAGCCCCAGGTTCCCCTAGGGCTACCTTGTTACGACTTCACCCCAGTCATGAACCACACCGTGGTAAACGCCCTCCCGAAGGTTAAGCTATCTACTTCTGGTGCAGCCCACTCCCATGGTGTGACGGGCGGTGTGTACAAGGCCCGGGAACGTATTCACCGTGACATTCTGATTCACGATTACTAGCGATTCCGACTTCACGGAGTCGAGTTGCAGACTCCGATCCGGACTACGACGTACTTTGTGGGATTCGCTCACCATCGCTGGTTGGCAGCCCTCTGTATACGCCATTGTAGCACGTGTGTAGCCCTACTCGTAAGGGCCATGATGACTTGACGTCGTCCCCACCTTCCTCCGGTTTATCACCGGCAGTCTCCCTGGAGTTCCCACCATTACGTGCTGGCAAACAAGGATAAGGGTTGCGCTCGTTGCGGGACTTAACCCAACATTTCACAACACGAGCTGACGACAGCCATGCAGCACCTGTCTCAGAGYTCCCGAAGGCACACCTGCGTCTCCGCTGGCTTCTCTGGATGTCAAGAGTAGGTAAGGTTCTTCGCGTTGCATCGAATTAAACCACATGCTCCACCGCTTGTGCGGGCCCCCGTCAATTCATTTGAGTTTTAATCTTGCGACCGTACTCCCCAGGCGGTCTACTTAACGCGTTAGCTCCGAAAGCCACGGCTCAAGGCCACAACCTCCAAGTAGACATCGTTTACGGCGTGGACTACCAGGGTATCTAATCCTGTTTGCTCCCCACGCTTTCGCATCTGAGCGTCAGTCTTTGTCCAGGGGGCCGCCTTCGCCACCGGTATTCCTTCAGATCTCTACGCATTTCACCGCTACACCTGAAATTCTACCCCCCTCTACAAGACTCTAGTTAGCCAGTTCGAAATGCTGTTCCGAGGTTGAGCCCCGGGCTTTCACATCTCGCTTAACTAACCGCCTGCATGCGCTTTACGCCCAGTAATTCCGATTAACGCTCGCACCCTCCGTATTACCGCGGCTGCTGGCACGGAGTTAGCCGGTGCTTCTTCTGTCGCTAACGTCAAGATGRACAGCTATTAACTATCCACCCTTCCTCACGACTGAAAGTACTTTACAACCCGAAGGCCTTCTTCATACACGCGGCATGGCTGCATCAGGGTTTCCCCCATTGTGCAATATTCCCCACTGCTGCCTCCCGTAGGAGTCTGGACCGTGTCTCAGTTCCAGTGTGGCTGATCATCCTCTCAGACCAGCTAGGGATCGTTGCCTTGGTGAGCCTTTACCCCACCAACTAGCTAATCCCACCTGGGCTAATCTTGACGCGAGAGGCCCGAAGGTCCCCCTCTTTGGTCCGAAGACGTTATGCGGTATTAGCTATCGTTTCCAATAGTTATCCCCCACATCAAGGCATATTCCCAGGCATTACTCACCCGTCCGCCGCTCGTCAGCAAAGAAGCAAGCTTCTYYCTGTTACCGCTCGACTTGCATGTGTTAGGCCTGCCGCCAGCGTTCAATCTGAGCCATGATCAAACTCTTCAATTAAAGTTTTGTTGTTCCTTTCGGAACGGCTCAATGATTTTTACTGATTTTCTTGTTTCGTTACTTCTAAAAGAAGTAATGAAGCATAAATTGACTGTGTCATCTTGCGATGATTAAGGTCACTCAGTTCATTGATAAATCTTTCGACGAATCATTTYACGAGTGCCCACACAGATTGCATGGTCAAATTGTTAAAGAACATTGACTCAACACCTTGTGTTGGTCAGGCTGCGTATCTTACGCAGCTTTACTTTTAAGTCAAGAAGTTTTTAATTTAATTAAAACCGCTTCCTGACTGACTTCGACAATGCAAAAGGTTAATTTTTAACGCTTTCGTCTTACTCATCAAAGAGGCTGGCCATTCTATGCAATTAAAACCTGGTGTCAAGCACCTATTTTTGATAGCTTTCTTTGCCAAACCACTTACCTACAAGTTATGCACAGCTTATATATAACTTGCTAAGCTCGCCCACTCCCTGCTGGTGTGGCGGCATTATAGGGAGCCAGTCCAGCATGGCAACTCTTTTTTGTTATTTATATCCTACTTGATGATATTTCCAGCCAAACAGGCCAAAATCAACAAAAAACCATCAAAGTTAGAGTCAGGTGTCCTGGAGCTCAGGACAATCGTCGTTAATACCCGATTTAACTACGTGGATTATGGTACCCAAGCTCAGAACAGCACTTAAGCTTAGTCTATTATCGGCAGGTTGTTTCTTAATAAAGAGACATGCAAGAAGAAGTAGTAGTCAGAAAGTTTTCTGACTACCTAAAGAAGATCAGTCAATGGCGACAATAAAGTAAGGATTCAGTAAATCTTCGCGCTGATAGTATAGCGGCTCACCCGTTAATTGATTAACAGTCGCTCCCGCACTTTCAGCCACGCATTGGCCCGCAGCGGTATCCCACATCATTGTTGGACCTAAACGAGGGTAGTATTGAGCTCGACCTTCAGCAACCAGACAGAATTTCAATGATGAACCGACTTCTGTCATTTTGTGTTCACCCAGTTGTTCTAGATAGCTTGCCATATCCGGACTTGGGTGAGAGCGGCTACCCACGACCGTTGGTACTGTTGCTGGCCGTACTTTAATCTGATCTCGACCCGCTTTAGTTTGGAGCCATGCCTTGTCACCATCGGCCAACCAACTCTTGTCTAGCGCTGGAGCATGAACAACCGCCAGAACCGGCTTACCTTCTTTTATTAAGGCAATATTAACGGTGAACTCACCATTCTGACGTAAGAACTCTTTTGTGCCATCTAATGGATCCACCAACCAGAATGACGACCAGTGTTGCCTTTCCGGCCAAGGAGTATGCGCTGACTCTTCTGATAATATAGGGATCTCAGGGGTTAGCGACATTAGTCGCTCTACTATAATAGTATTGGCCGCAATATCAGCTTCAGTCACTGGACTGCTATCCGCTTTTTCTTCAACCTGAACATTTGCATGGTAACGATCCATAATCGCTTTGCCTGCATCTAAAGCAATGTCATAGATAGATTCGAGTAGTGCACTCACCAGCGGCTCCTTTTATTAGCGGATAATTTGACGTTCTTTCAATGAACACAAGGACAATTCAACCAACTCTGCTACCGATTTATCACCCGCCTGCAAATGAATTTCCGGATGTTCTGGTGCCTGATATTCAGAATCAATCCCCGTGAACTGCTTAATTTCACCTGCTCGGGCTTTTTTATACAAGCCTTTGGGATCACGCTTCTCACATTCACCTAATGGAGTATCAACAAAGACTTCAAGAAACTCCCCTTCAGGTAGTAATTCACGCACTAACTGACGCTCTTCTCTATGAGGTGAAATAAAAGCGGTCAGTACAATCAATCCCGCATCAGCCATTAATTTAGCGACTTCGCCAATCCGGCGGATATTTTCACGGCGATCTTCCGATGAGAATCCGAGATCACGGCACAAACCATGACGTACATTATCACCGTCTAATAGATAGGTATGATAACCCAACTCAGCTAAACGGCTCTCTAACGCTCCGGCAACAGTCGACTTACCGGCACCGCTTAAACCGGTAAACCACATCACACAGGGTTTCTGTTTTTTCTGTTCAGAACGATATGCTTTATCAATATTATGGCTGTGCCACACCACATTTTCATTGTCTTGAGGTTGAATAATGGCGGTCATAACAAACTCCGTTCCATGATGTTGTATTTAAAAATAGAATTTAAAAAGGAAATAACAGTGGGATTAACGTGAGAACAACCACGGAGTACACCACTGAAATCGGAAAACCAATACGCAGATAATCTTTCAGTTTGTAATTCCCGACACTGTAAACCAGCAAGTTCGTCTGATAACCATAAGGAGAAATAAAGCTCGCACTGGCACCAAATAAAACAGCCATAATAAAAGGCATCGGATCTGCACCGTACCCCATCGCCAGACTGTAACTAATTGGAAATGACAATGCAGCTGCTGCATTGTTAGTGACCAGCTCAGTTAATACCAGCGTCAACAGATAGACGGCAATTAAAGCCCCATACATCCCCCAGCCATTAAATGAAGTCATCAGCATGTTACCCATACGTTCAGATAACCCACTGGAAATCATTAACTGCGCCAGCGATAACGCAGATCCGACAATAACGACTATATCAATAGGGAATTGACGTCTTAGCTCAGTAAAAGAGATAACACCTGTTGCTAATAAAAGTAAGATGTAAGCTGTCAGGCCTTTAATGATTGGAAGTACATCTGATAAAGCAGCAAGGATCACTGCCATAAACCCTGCCAGCACAGCCAGGCTTTTCGTACTATCAAGCCGTGCACTGGAATCTAAACCGTTAACCAGAACGAACTCACGATTCAGCTTTTGCCTTTTCTCATCAAAGCTCTTTCCCGGCACGATAATTAACGTATCGCCAGCATGTAATTCAATATTTCCCAAACCACCAGCCAGACGTTCATGACCACGGCGAATGGCCACTACGACCGCATCAAACCGTTCTCGAAACTTAACATTCTTTAACGTCTTACCCCGGATGCCAGCAGAATGACTGACTATCACTTCCATCATGGTTTGACCATTAAGGTGGTGCTGACCGAATAATTGCAGTCCATTGATTTCTTGCAATGTTGTCACGCTTTCCACATCACCGCAAAACAACAAAGTATCACCAGCCTGAAGCTTGGTATCCGGACAAACCGGTGCAATCGTCTTCCCGTCTCGCAGTAATTCAGCCAGAAACAGACGACGTAGTGCCCGTAAGCCATTTTCGGTGACGGTTTTACCCACTAATGGGGATCCCCCTTCAACTCTGGCTTCCAGAAAGTAAGGTAATTCATCCTGGGAACTATCATCATAGTTGGGTAAAAAATGGCTGAGTGGGATTAAGATAGCCAACCCAACAACTAATACTGCCAGGCCAATGCCAGTAGGGGCAAAGAACCCTAGGCTTGGTAATCCGACATCTTCTACAAAGCTATTTATGATGAGGTTGGTTGATGTACCAATCAGGGTCAGAGTGCCACCTAAAATAGCGGCATAAGAAAGCGGGATCAGCAACTTAGACGGAGCATGACGCTGATTGCGTTTAACCGCACCAATTAACGACACAACAACGGCGGTATTATTGGTAAACGACGAAAGCAAAGCCGTAGATAAACCTAATTTCGCCACCACCGATGAATGCCCGCCCTCTGAAATCTGCCGCCCGACCCAGCTGATCAGGCGTGTTTTTTCAAGAGCAATGGAAGCAAGGATCAGTAATACCAGCGTTAACAGTGACGAATTTGTAAAATTGCCTGCCAGCGCCGGCAGATCAATCATCCCGGTCTGGAATCCAATAAACGCCGCACCCGCAAACAAATATGCCGGTTTGATCCGTGTGGTTAGTAGACAGGTTACTATCACCATCAACATGGCGAGAACCATCCCTTGCTCCCAGCCCATATTCATTATCCCAGTAATTTACTGATATCGTTCGCATTCCAATGAGGGAAATGCTTACGAATCAAGGCATTAAATTCTAGTTCGAAAGCACTAAAATCACCTTGCTGAGCAGTTGATTCAGCTAATGCTTCACGTACCATGCCAGCACCAACCGTCACATTCGTTAAACGGTCAATAATAATAAATCCGCCGGTATCAATGCAGCTCTTATAAGCATCAACAGCAATGGCTTCATTAAGGACAACTTCACACAAGCCGATACCATTTAACGGTAAAGCCTCAACCGCAAAGGTCTCAAGATTGTTGATATCCACCTGATGGCGAATAGCCTGTACCGATCCTACCGTTTTCTTGCCAGCCACTTTTATATCGTACTGACGTCCGGTTTCTAATGGCGCTTCAGCCATCCAGACAATATCGGCTAACAGATGATTACTCAGCGGTACATCATCATTAACAGCAACGATGGTATCGCCACGACTGATATCAATTTCATCATTCAACGTAAGCGTCACCGCCTGACCAGGATGTGCTTCAGGCAGATCGCCATCAAAAGTAACAATACGATTGATAGTGGATGTTTTTCCTGACGGCAGCGCTTTAATCTCATCACCCACTTTCACCACGCCGGATGCAACAGTGCCAGCAAAACCACGGAAATCTAAGTTAGGACGATTGACATATTGCACAGGGAAACGGAAATCACCGGATTCACGTTCCTGACCGAAATCCACATCTTCTAATAGGGTCAGTAGTGAATCACCTTCGTACCAAGGTGTTTTATCACTCAGGTTTACCACATTGTCGCCATCGAGTGCTGAAAGCGGCACGAATTCAATATCAAGGTCGGCATTAAGCTTATCGGCAAATGCCAGGTATTCCTCTCGGATCTGCTCATAGCGAACCTGATCAAAGCCAACCAGATCCATTTTGTTAATCGCAACAACAAAATGACGGATCCCCAGCAAACTGGCGATATAGGAATGGCGGCGTGTCTGATCCAATACCCCTTTACGCGCATCAATTAAGATCACGGCAACATCACAAGTCGATGCACCCGTTGCCATGTTACGGGTGTACTGCTCATGCCCTGGCGTGTCGGCAATAATGAATTTACGTTTTTTGGTCGAAAAATAACGATAGGCAACATCAATGGTGATGCCCTGCTCGCGCTCCGCCTGTAAGCCATCGACCAGCAAAGCCAGATCCGGCTTATCGCCCGTTGTACCTACTTTCTGGCTGTCCGTATGAATTGCCGCTAACTGATCTTCATAAATTTGATGAGAATCATGCAGCAGACGACCAATCAGGGTGCTTTTACCGTCATCGACTGAGCCACAGGTTAAAAATCTAAGTAGAGATTTGTTATGGTGCTGGTCAAGATAAGCTTCAATGCCTAACTCAGCCACTTGCTGTTCTATAGTACTGTTCATTTGTCTTTCCTTAGAAATAACCCTGACGCTTTTTCAATTCCATCGACCCTGACTGATCATGGTCAATCGCCCGTCCTTGACGCTCACTCGATGTCGCCACCAGCATTTCTTCAATAATGCCCGGTAAGGTCTTCGCTTCTGACTCGATAGCGCCGGTTAGCGGATAACACCCCAGTGTTCTGAAACGAACACTTTTATGCTCTATTTTCTCGCCAGGCTGCAGTGTCATGCGATCATCATCAGCCATGATTAACATGCCATCACGATCGACCACCGGACGCACAGCCGACAAATAAAGCGGTACGATTTCAATACCTTCTAAATAGATGTATTGCCAGATATCCAGCTCGGTCCAGTTCGATAGTGGGAAAACACGAATGCTTTCACCTTTATTGATCTGGCCGTTATAGGTTTTCCATAGCTCCGGACGCTGGTTTTTCGGATCCCAGGAATGATTCTTATCGCGGAAAGAATACACCCGCTCTTTGGCACGAGATTTCTCTTCATCACGACGGGCACCACCAAATGCCGCATCAAAACCATATTTGTCCAGAGCTTGCTTCAACCCCTGGGTTTTCATGATATCGGTATGCTTCGAAGAGCCGTGCTCAAAGGGGCTGATCCCCATTGCCATACCTTCCGGGTTTTTGTGAACCAGCAAGTCAAAGCCATACTTCTTGGCGGCGTAATCGCGAAACTCAATCATTTCGCGAAATTTCCAGTCAGTATCAACATGCAGCAAAGGAAATGGGATCTTCCCCGGATAGAATGCCTTTCGCGCTAAGTGCAACATGACCGATGAGTCTTTCCCGATGGAATACATCATCACAGGGTTATCAAACTCAGCAGCCACTTCACGGATAATATGAATACTTTCCGCTTCAAGTTGCTTGAGGTGAGTTAATCGTTTTGGATCCATTACTCTCTCCATGCTATGCCAACCTCACTACTGCTGATTGCTGTAGTTGCTGTTCCTGCTTTCCGAACCAATGTAATTTTTCTGATAAATTAACCACTTCACCCACAACAATAAGCGCAGGTGATGCGGCATTCTGTGCCAGCTGTTCAAGTTCACTCAGCTGACCTTTGAGGACTTTCTGCGTTTTCTGCGTCCCCCTTTCGATAATCGCAACAGGCGTATCACCGCCCCGGCCATGTTCAAGTAACTGTTGCTGGATATGCCCGGATTTCATCAGCCCCATATAAATGACTAAAGTCTGTTTGCCACGAGCTAACGTCGACCAGTCAAGCTGATCGCTATCAGGTTTAAGATGCCCGGTTATGAACATCGCGGTCTGAGCATGATCACGATGAGTCAGCGGAATACCTGCATATGCTGTCGCTCCGGCTGCAGCAGTAATGCCAGGCACCACCTGGAAAGGAATTCCAGCGTCAAACAACACTTCAAGCTCTTCGCCACCGCGGCCAAAAACAAAAGGATCACCGCCTTTCAGCCGCACAACACGTTTGCCTTGCTGGGCATACTGAACAATCAATTGATTGGTTTCTTCTTGCGGCACACTGTGAAAGCCGGCTTTTTTTCCGACACATACCTGTTCCGCATCACGACGCACTAAGTCCATCACTTCGTCAGAAACTAAGTAGTCGTAAAGCACGACATCTGCCTGCTGCATCAGTTGCAGTGCGCGTAGCGTTAGCAAACTTGCGTCACCGGGACCAGCACCAATCAGTGCCACCTGGCCTTGAGGAGAAGCCGACTGCGAAAGATCAACTAATTCCTGCTCGGCTTCTTGTTCTTGTCCCGCAGCCACTAACTCTGAAAAACGACCATCAAAGGCTTTTTCCCAGAACTGTCTGCGAGCAGAGAAAGAGGTAACGGTCTTAGCGAGTTGGTCACGAAAACGTCCGGCAATGGTTGCCATCTTGCCTAGGTGCTGCGGCAGTAAGGCTTCAAGCTTTTCGCGAATTAAACGCGCAAGCACGGGGGCTTTTCCTGATGAAGAGATCGCCACAATAATGGGCGAACGATCAACAATGGACGGAATAATAAAACTGCAGCGCTGAGTATCGTCCACCACGTTAACTAACACTTGGCGCTGATTGGCCGATTGATAGACCAATGCATTGACCGATTTACGTTCAGTCGCCGCAATAGCCAAAAAAATGCCATCAAGGTGTGACGGTTCAAATTCATCGGCAACGTGGGTAATTTGTTGTTCATCAATAGCTTGCTGAAACTGGCAATTCAATACCGGCGCAATTACGCGAACATCGGCTCCCGCTTTCAATAACATTCGGGTTTTACGCCATGCCACATCATTACCACCTACAACGAGGCAGGGACGACGCTTCAAATCCGCAAAAATTGGCAAGTAATCCATTTCCAGTGCTCTCAATTTATCGACTTAACTGCACTATAGACGGGACTGGATATTACCTGAAATTCTAAAATATCATTTTTTATTCCAAAAAGTTTGAACGCTTGAAAAGTCAGTCAATTGTGAAGGAGGAAAATGAATGGATAGAGAAAATAAGCCAGAATAGCGACTATCGCAGCAGAATGCGGTAAAGGCATAAAATGAACCAGGCTCATCAGGATGAACTCATACGCTGTTCGTTTTAATACCGACAACATCATTGTGTAAATACCCATCAATAACGAATTAAATACAGCTTATGAGCCTAAATACGCGATTTAAAGCACAATAAATTAAGAAGTTACCGCCACTAACCGCATATTTTTGATACCTTGAGCACACTTTCCTGTGTCTATTTCCCCTGGAGAAAATCATGAAATTATCTGCCAAGCCACTGTCGATTGCAGTACTGGGTGGTCTGCTAGCACTGGCGGGTCCGGCCACTGCAGAAACCATCAAACTACGCATTTTAGAAACCACCGATATCCATACCAATGTGATGGATTATGACTACTACAAAAACAAGCCAACGCAAAAAACAGGTCTTGTCCGTACTGCAACGTTAGTAAAAGAAGCCCGAGCGGAAGTTACTAACAGCGTATTAGTAGATAACGGTGATCTGCTCCAGGGTAGTCCGATGGGCGATTACATGGCAGATAAAGGGATCAAGCCAGGTGAGGTTCATCCTGTTTATAAAGCGATGAACTTATTAAACTACGAAGTCGGTAACCTGGGTAACCACGAGTTCAACTATGGTCTGGATTTCTTAAAAGAATCCCTTAATGACGCTGCATTTCCTTACATCAATGCGAACGTGATTGACCTGAAAACAGGCAAAAACATGTTCACGCCTTACATCATCAAACCTCATGCCTTTAAAGACACTGATGGGGTGGAACATGAAGTAAAAATCGGTTATATCGGTTTTGTTCCTCCGCAAATCCTGATTTGGGATAAGAAAAACCTGGAAGGCAAAGTAGAAGCCAGAGATATCAAACAAACGGCTGAGAAATTTGTTCCGCAAATGAAAGCTGAAGGGGCTGATGTCATCATCGCTATTCCGCATTCAGGCGTATCCGCAGACCCATACAAAGTCATGGCCGAAAACTCCGTGTATTACCTCACAGAAGTTGAAGGTATTGATGCCATTGCCTTTGGCCACTCCCACGCCGTATTCCCGAGTAAAAGCTTCGCGAAACTACCCAATGCCGACATTGAAAAAGGCACGATCAATGGTGTAGCCGCCGTCATGCCGGGTCGCTGGGGCGATCATCTGGGTGTGATGGATCTGGTACTGGATAAGCAAGGTGACACTTGGGCGGTAACCAATGCTCAAACTGAAGCTCGTCCTATCTATGATAAATTTGAGAAAAAGCCATTAGTTGAAGCTGATGAAGCGCTGGTTAAAGCGGTAAGCGATGAGCACGCTGCAACCCGTACATTCGTTAATCAGCCAATTGGTAAAGCCAGCGATGTTATGTACAGCTTCCTGGCGCTGGTTCAAGACGATCCAACAGTTCAGATTGTTAACCTTGCACAAAAAGATTATGTAGAACGCTTTATTCAAGGCGATCCTGATCTGGACGGTACTCCGGTACTGTCTGCTGCTGCACCGTTTAAAGCTGGCGGTCGAGGGAACGATCCAAGCAACTTTACTGAAGTAGAAGCAGGTCAGCTGACTTTCCGTAATGCCGCAGATCTCTACCTTTATCCGAATACCTTAGTGGCAATGAAAGTCACCGGTAAAGAAGTGAAAGAATGGCTGGAATGCTCTGCCGCCCAATTTAATCAAATCGACCTGACCAGCACAGCCCAGCAAGGCCTTATTAACTGGGAAGGTTTCCGTACCTACAACTTCGATGTCATGGAGGGAGTTGAGTATGGGATTGATGTCTCACAACCCGCACGTTATGACGGCAACTGTAAGCTCATTAATGGTCAGGCAGAGCGGATCAAAAGCTTAACTTATAACGGTAAGCCCGTTGATCCTAAGCAGCCATTTATCATTGCAACCAACAACTACCGTGCTTATAGCGGTAAGTTTGCAGGTACTGGTGAGCAGTTTGTTGCTTTTGCATCTCCTGATGAAAACCGCACGGTCGTTGCTGATTACATTAGCCGAATCAGCAAAGAGAAAGGTCAGGTTGTACCAAATGCTGATAACAACTGGCACTTCACTCCACTGAAGAGTGATCAGAAGCTGAACATCACTTTTGAAACCTCTCCGAGTGAAAAAGCGGCTAAGTTCATCAAAGAAAAAAGCCTGTATCCAATGGTACAAACCGGTACCGATAAAGTTGGCTTTGCTGTTTATCAACTCGATCTGCAAGCAAAATAACGTTTCATTAGCCTGATAATGAACTGATAAAATACCGCAGCCTAGACTGCGGTATTTTTTTGCTATGATGCCAGTAAGACTAATTAACCAGATATCCAAGATGAAAGACGTACTGAATCATTTTCTGCAGCAGTTAGGGGCCACCAGCGATGTCGCCCAGAGAGTCGTGGATCAAGCCAAATTGCTCGAACTGCCGACTCGTCACATACTACTCAATCAAGGCGAACCCCCCAGCGACTGTTATTTTTTATTAGAGGGTGTTTGTCATGCCTGCTATCTCACTGAGGATGGACGTCAGTACAGCAAGGAATTTTACTGGGATCAGGATGTGCTGCTTGGCTTTGAAAGTCTGATAACCGGCCAGCCTTCCCCCTATTTATTGGAAACACTGTCTGCCTGCCAGCTACTGGCACTCCCTATTGAGTTGCTGCAACAATGGCGCGAGCAGGGGGATCCTCTCTATATCAAATTACTGGAACGTCAGCTGCTACACAAAGAACAAAAAGAACGTTTCATGCTAATGCATTCACCAGAAGAGCGTTTTCAGTTATTTAGCGAAAGTTTTCCCGACTTGCTCAAACGCGTGGCTGATTACCAGGTAGCTTCTTATCTTGGCATTACCCCCATTAGCTTAAGCAGGATCAAAAAACGACTCGGTGAAGAGTAAGATCATCCTTTCTTAACAATGGTTAAGGCGTCCTTCTCTTCGAGCCGTTATTTTAGGCCCAATTATACGAATTGGTTTATACCAAACCCAAGGAGCGATACATCATGCAGTGGCTATGCCTTCCTTTCAGTCAGTTATCAACAGACCAGCTCTACGACCTAATGAAATTGCGTGTCGATATTTTTGTGGTCGAGCAAAACTGCCCGTACCACGAATTGGATAACCATGATCGAAAAGACGGGGTTCATCACCTCTTAGGTTATAAAGACGATAAGCTGACAGCCTATTTACGCCTGTTACCTGCTGGTACGACTTACGATAATGTGAGTCTTGGCCGCGTAGTGATAGCGCCATCAGCCAGAAGCCTTGGTATTGGCCACAGCCTGTTACAACAAGCTTTACAGCAAGCTGAGTTGTTCTGGCCAGGGAAAACGATTGATATTGGCGCGCAGGAGTACTTGCAGGATTATTACAGGCAATATGGCTTTACAGCGATCTCAGAGACCTACCTCGAAGATGACATTCCTCATGTTGATATGCGCTTAACCAAAAGCGTACCGTGAAAAAGATCACACCACTACTCATCGGCGTTATGTTATACCAATCGGGATAACCGTCCCGATTGGCACCACTCAGCAAAAACTGCATATCGAAAAGCAATAAGGCCGCATGATGCGGCCTTATATAAATTTGACTGAAGTCATGAACGCCCGTTACTGGCCACGAGCAAAACTGCCGTCTGATCGGCGGAAGAACATCACCGGATCACCAGAGCTGCTCTCAATCTGCAGGGCATCCAGCTTACCATTCGCGGTTTGCTTATAGCGTAACCACTGGCCTGATTTTATCCGGCTCAACGGCTTCCCTTTTCCTTCAATCGCCGCGACTGCATACAGATCTGACAATGGCAGTGCTTTCTCGCGGAAAATATGCGCTAGCGTTTCCCCCTTCTGCACCTGGTACTTGTACCATTTTTCAGCAGCAACCGCTTTGACCTCAGTCGCTGTCGACTCTGGCTCTGGCTTTGCCGCTGTAACAGGCTTACTCGGGCGCTTCGGAGACATCGGCTCAGCACGCTCCTCTACCGGTTCCGGCGTATTATCAAGATTCAGCTCAATATCACGGCGTACCGTCTGTTCCGGTATCGCGCTATCCGTCTTCTCACTGGCGGGAAGTAACACTAATACCAGCATCAAAGGGATCAGTACCGTCAGAGCACGACGATGTAATTTCGGCAGGTGCTGCCACTTGGCTCTCAATGGTGACAATTTTTCCAGCCATGCTTCCTTACTGATAATAAAGCGGATTTTATTAAAGGAAAAACCCGGCAGTTTAAATCCTTTCTTCTTATTTGAACGGCGTTTGGCCTGTCCCATACACAACACTCCAGAGCTTTTCAAGTCACGCAATCAAGGAATACTATTTACAAAAGTTTACCCCTTGGGGTCGAAACTGTTATCCTGCCTGCTTTAATTCACTCTACATTAAGAGATGACAAAAATGTCTGACGTTAAACTAGATACAGTTGAAACTAAAGCAAGCTACGGTATTGGTCTACAAATGGGCCAACAACTAGCACAAAGCGGTCTTGAAGGCCTAAACGTTGCTGCTATTGCTAAAGGTATCGCAACTTCTCTAACTGGTGACATGCCAGAAATCGAAGTTGATGACATCAACAATGCACTTCGTGAACTTCACACAACTGCTGATGCTGCTCGTCAAGAGCAGGCTAAAGTTGCAGCTGCTGACGGTGAAGCTTTCCTAAAAGATAACGCACTACGTTCAGAAATTACAGTAACTGAATCAGGTCTTCAGTACGAAGTACTTGTTGAAGGTAACGGCGAAATTCCTACTTCTGACAAGCAAGTACGTGTTCACTACCACGGTGAGCTAACTGACGGTACGGTATTCGACAGCTCAGTATCTCGCGGTCAGCCAGCTGAATTCCCAGTAACTGGCGTAATCGCTGGTTGGGTTGAAGCACTACAGATGATGCCTGTTGGTTCTAAGTGGAAACTGTACATCCCTCAGGATCTTGCTTATGGTGAGCGTGGCGCAGGTGCTGCTATCCCTCCATACGCAGCACTAGTCTTCGAAGTAGAACTTCTAGACATCCTGTAAGTTACCTTTAGGTAACTAAAGAAGGCGAAACGGTGCAATCGCGCTGTTTTGCCTTCCTGAAATAACGCTCACACACCGCGCAGTTAATCACATTTCTTCAATTTTATTTGCTACTTACACCACATTCTCCACTACGCTTTATAAACGCATAAAAGGAGAATGACATGGATAAAGTTCAACTAACCCGCCGTTTTTTCAGCCTCTTCACCCTCTTCTGTATCCTAGCAGCCAGCCCTTCAAGTTTCGCCTTCAGTTTTTCAGATCTTTTTGGTGGTGGTGATGATGAGAAAGCGGCAACGGCAACCTCAATCGCAGCCAATCCGCTCACTGATTTACTCAGTGGCCAGCTAGGCGTCTCCCCGGAACAAGCCGCAGGCGGAGCGGGGGCTTTACTGTCTATGGCGACCAGCCAGCTCTCGGGCGATCAAGCCAGTGAGTTAACCAAAATGATCCCAGGCGGAGATGCGTTAACGAATGCGATCCCCCCCGGACTCGGTGGCATGCTTAACACCATGGATGGACTCAATCAGGTCTTCACCGCGCTGGGAATGGATGCCAGCATGGTCAGCCAGTTTATTCCTGTTGTGATGCAATATTTAGGTGATCAGGGAGCCAGTGCCGGATTAATGGAAACATTAGGCCAGGTGTGGAACTCGACAAGCTAAGCTAATCTAATCGGCAACCTCAATGTTGCGGCAAAAGAATACAGGGTAGCCCGTGCTACCCTGTCAGCGTAAGGTAAATTAATGAAAATAATAAAAAAGCCTTATCTTCATCACCCTTGCAGGCCAGATAAGGCTTTCATCTTTTTACGCCACATTGGATACGTTATTTAAGCATTAGATACCGGAACCACCGGACTCGACATCATCTTCATGCAAACCACATTCGCGTTTAAGACCAAAGAAACGGGTTTCTTCTTCCTTCATTCCGGGTTCCCACTTACGTGTGGTATGGGTATCGCCAACGGATAAATAACCTTCTTCCCGTAATGGGTGATAAGGCAATGTATGCTGGGTCAGGTAGTGGTGAATGTCCTTATCACTCCAGTCAATCAGAGGCAAAAATTTGAACACACCATTTTGAATCGCCAGTACCGGCAGCGATGCACGTGAACTCGACTGCTCGCGACGTAAACCCGAGAACCATGCGTTCACATTCAGCTCATCCAGCGCCCGACGCATCGGTTCGACTTTATTGAGCCGGTTATATTGCTTAATACCGTCGACGCCCTGATCCCATAACTGACCATAGCGGGCTTCCTGCCATGCCGCACTGGTTTGTGCACGGTAGACATGCAGATTCAGCGATAAGCGCTCTGTCAGCTGATCGATAAACTGATAGGTTTCCTTAAACAGGTAGCCGGTATCAGTCAGGATCACCGGAACATTGGGCGCTTCCTGAGTCACCAGGTGCAACATCACAGCAGATTGGATACCAAAACTTGATGCAAGAGCAAATTCGCCGCCAAGGTTTTCCAGTGCCCAGCGAACCCTGTCCGGTGCAGAAAGTGCCTCTAAGTCAGCATTAATCTCAGCCAATTGAAGGATCTGCTCAACCTTCGTTTTTTGCAGCAAATCCGCTAATGCATAATTAGGCATAAAAATCCCTCTTTGATACGAGAACAGGTTCAATGATGCCGGCTCGGATAGTGAAATCACCAAAGTCTTCACCGTCTTCACGCTCAGTGGCCCAGCGGCCTACCAGCAGATCGATCTCATCCATAATTTGTGGCACCGTGATATTTTCCCGGTACATTTTCGGTACACGGGTACCATTACGGTTACCGCCTAAATGGACGTTATAACGACCCGGTGCTTTACCGACTAATCCGATTTCGGCCAACATTGCGCGTCCACAACCATTAGGGCAACCCGTTACCCGCAGAATGATATTCTCATCTTTCGTTAAGCCGTGTTTTTCCAGTACCGCCTCAACATCAGTCACAAACTGAGGCAGAAAACGTTCCGCTTCAGCCATTGCCAGAGGGCAGGTCGGGAAAGCGACGCAGGCCATCGAGTTTTTACGTTGCTCGCTGACGCCATCGTCGATCAAGCCATGATCGCGTGCGATCTGCTCGATCCGAGCTTTGTCCTCAGCCGGTACCCCCGCCACAATCAGATTTTGATTGGCGGTCATACGGAAATCGCCTTTATGGACTTTGGCTATCTCAGCGACACCGGTTTTGAGTGGTTTGCCCGGATAATCCAGCAAACGACCATTTTCAATGAACAACGCTAAGTGGTGCTTGCCATCAATGCCTGCAACCCAACCAATACGATCGCCCCTTTCGGTAAATTCGTAAGGGCGGCTTGCTTCAAATTGCACTCCGGCACGGTTTTCAACTTCCGCCTTAAAGACATCAACACCGACACGATCCAGGGTGTATTTCGTTTTAGCATTCTTACGATTAGAGCGGTTACCCCAATCACGCTGCGTAGTAACCACCGCAGCCGCCACATCCAGCGTTTTGTCTAATGGGATAAAACCAAAGTCATCAGCCTTGCGCGGATAGGTCGATGTATCACCATGGGTCATCGCCAGACCACCACCCACCAGCACATTAAAACCAATTAATTTACCGTTGTCAGCAATGGCGACAAAGTTCAGATCATTGGCATGAACATCGATATCGTTCTGTGGCGGAATAACCACCGTGGTTTTAAATTTCCGTGGCAGATAAGTACTGCCTAGAATTGGCTCTTCATCGCCGCCTTCAACCTTTTCACCATCAAGCCAAATTTCAGCATAAGCGCGGGTTTTCGGCAGCAGATGTTCACTGATCTTTTTCGCCCACTCATAGGCTTCCTGGTGCAGCTCTGACTCTACCGGATTGGAGGTACACAGCACGTTACGGTTTACATCACCCGCAGTGGCAATTGAATCAATACCAATCTTATTTAACGTCTGGTGCATCAGTTTAATATCAGGCTTCAACACCCCATGGAATTGAAAAGTCTGACGGGTGGTCAAGCGAATGCTACCGTACAGGCTGTGTTCTTCGGCAAACTTGTCGATCGCCAACCACTGCTTCGGAGTAATAATACCCCCTGGCATACGGGCACGAAGCATCACATTGTGTAAGGGCTCCAGCTTTTGCTTAGCACGCTCGGCACGGATATCACGATCATCCTGCTGGTACATACCATGGAAGCGAATTAACTGGAAATTATCGGCAGTAAACCCCCCGGTTGTACGATCTTGCAAGTCCTTTGCGATCGTACCCCGTAGAAAATTACTTTCGCGCTTCAGGCGTTCGTTATCTGATAATTTTTGCTCAGTCATTAGTACACATCCCTCTGATAACGCTTATTCTTTCGCAGATCATTAAGATACTGCTCTGCCTGTTCCCGGTCTTGGTTACCTTGTTGTTCAATTACAGAGATCAAGGCTTCATGGACATCTTTCGCCATATGGGTGGCATCACCACACACATAGACATGCGCCCCGTCCTGCAACCACTGCCAGACTTGCTCAGCCTGCTCCAGCACCCGATGCTGAACATACACTTTTTCTTTCTGATCGCGACTGAATGCGACATCGAGCTGATTAACCACTCCCGATTTCAGGTACTTCTGCCATTCCACCTGATAGAGAAAATCTTCAGTAAAGGTGCGATCACCAAAGAACAGCCAGTTTTTACCTTCTGCGTCGCGATTTTCACGCTCTTGAATAAAAGCACGGAATGGTGCAATACCGGTACCCGGGCCAATCATGATCACCGGAGTATTATCATCAGCCGGTAATTTAAAGTGATTATTGGATTCAACAAACACCTTGACGCTATCACCTTCTGCAAGGCGATGAGATAAGAAGCTAGATGCGCCACCCAAGCGGCTTTCACCCCCTTTTTCATACTCAACCACACCCACGGTCAGATGAACTTCTTCCCCCACTTCTTCCTGACTGGAAGCAATAGAATACAAGCGTGGCGTCAGGCGACGGAGTAAACCGGTAAGTTGCTCTGCACTGAGCTGAGTTTTCTTTTCTGCCAGCACATCAACAAGCTGAGTATTACCCGCATATTCACGTAACTTGTCTTTGTCTGCGACCAGCTTCTCCAGCTTTTTACTGCCAGACAGTTGAGCAAACTTGGTGACCAACTGCGGATTGGCTGCCGTAATTTCATAATTACTGATCAGGGCTTGCTTTAAGCTCAGCTTGTCACCATCGACTTCTACCGTTTCCTCTCCGCTCAAGCCAGCTTTAGCCAGGATAGCAGCCGCCAAAGCGGCATCATTTTCATACCAAACGCCCAGCGCATCGCCTGGTTGGTAGGTTAAGCCGGAATCTTCCAGATCAATTTCAATATGACGCACATCTTTTCCCGAACGACGACCCGTAATTTTCTGGCTAGTCAGTAAGGTGGCCGCATACGGTTTTTGCTTGGAATAGTGTGATGGAGCCTGCTGAGCCTGGCCAACCGGCAGTTGCACCACTTCAGCATCACCGCTCGATAGCGTTTCCTGAATTTTATCCAGTGCCTTCGCACGCCATTCAGCGACAGGCGCGTCATAGTCAACGTCACAGTCAAGGCGATCTAACATTGGCTTAGCGCCAAGCTTACTCAGGAAACCATCGAAATCTTTTGCAGTCTGGCAAAAGTACTCATAGCTCGAATCACCCAGCCCAATCACTGCATACTGCAGATCAGACAGTTTAGGGGCTTTCTTAGACTGTAAGAATTCGTGCAATTCGATTGCATCATCCGGGGCTTCCCCCTCGCCGTGCGTTGAAGCAACAATGATGACATGGGTGGCTTTCGCCAGATTCTTACCTTTGTAATCACCCGCCGAGAACAGCTCAACTGCAATACCTGCCGTTGTCGCTTCTTCTTTCAGCGTTTCTGCTACCCCTTTGGCATTGCCCGTCTGTGAAGCATAGATAATGGTTAACTTACCAGCAGGGTGTGCAGCAACTGATGTTCCTGGTTGTGTAACAGGCTGAAGATGACCAGCCGTCTGAGTTTGGCTTAACCCCCAGAAGTAACCACTGATCCACGCGAGTTGCTGCGGTGATGATTCAGCGGCTGCTTGCTGTAGTTGATCGATTTGTTGATCATTGAGGGGGCTGGCTATAGCCGAGAGTTCCTTAAGTAACATGACACGACGATCCCTATATATTGCGTCATATTAGATTAGCGACTCAAGGCCATAACAAGAAAGAATAGATAAGAATGTTTTATAACTTTTAGTATGATTGAAGCGCGGGGATGGCTGACCTAACAGACTATTAAGTCAGAAAACAACCATATCAACAGCAAAGTTAACATTAGAAAGTATCGGCGATACGCACCTGATGAAAGCCGACTTCAAATGCCCTTTCAGTGGCAGTATCAATATCGTGATAGCACTTTTCACTGCCGGCACCATCCGTTAAAGGTACCAGCCCGCCACGGCGATGGCGAAATTCAACAATCCATCCATTCGCCTGGATCGAAGGCTCAATGACAGCTTCAACTAAATCGCTGGCAGCATATAAGCGTTGTAATTCAGTTAATGTCATAAGCCCGCTTCCTGATAAATACCTTACTTATTAAAAATGGTACAAAAGCAGGAAAACAGGCAACAAAAAAGCCACGAAAAATCGTGGCTTGTTTGAATACATCGCTCTCGCAGAAGCTTAGATGTCGATTTCGATACCCGCAAACCAACCATCTAGCTTAACTTTGCCATCACTGTTTTTAATGAAGTCAAAGTCATAATCCATCACACGATAGCCTGCACGCAGGTTAAGATCGGCGGCAATTAAAGGCAGTGTCCACTTAACGCCGGCCTGGCCATCAACAGTGCTTGTACTGTCGTAGCTACCAAAGTTCAGATCACCAAACACAGATACAGGCGTCATCGGAAGGCCCACCTCAACATTTCCGTACAGGCTTGGCTGCCACTCGCTGAAGCTCTCGCCTTCAAATTTACCCGCATTGAATTTTGACACTGTCAAACCGATATCAAAAGCGACGGCGTCATTGTCCAAAATTTCATAGTATGCGGTGTAGTCTGTCTGGCCGAACGCGACTGAACCCGTATCAATATCGTTATAACGAATACGTAGATTCGGCACTAGTGGGATAAAATGCTCGACAGCAACGTACAGTGAGGCCGCAGTATCATCGCCATTGTTTACGTTGTTCACTTTTGCATCTGTAAACCATGCATCTGCTCCGACTTTAGCCCCTAACAGGGTTGCTGCTTGCGCAGGAACAGCAAAAGCTACAGCAACCGCTGCAGCGGAAAGAATGAGTTTTTTCATGCCGAGTCTCCGCTCTCATTAGTATTTTAAAAATTGGCGAAGACTATACCAGATGCGATATAAGAAAACCGCACCTCATTCGCATTGCTGAAATATTAAGCACAAAAAAATCAATGCTGTATGTCAACAATGCAACATTGGTACCATTAATAACGGCGTCTGCAACGCGGCTGCGTGCGGTGACACGGTTCTGTTTTTCGTTTCCGGTAAAACCAGACCACAACGGCAATCAAAATGATCCAGGGCAACAACTTAATCACCACACCGATCATGCCTGCCACCGCCATAATGGCAAAGCCGGCCATTACTGCCAACACGACACCCAACATACTGATACCGGTAAAGACCAGCACCACTGCAAAAACGATTAGAAATAGAAACTCAATCATACCCTTTCCTTTATATTGTCAACTCTCTGAGATATTTGCACAAAGCAGGCCAGAAATATAAAACACTCAAATTCCATGTAAATCAGACAGATACAAAAAAAGCGCAACCCTTTATTAAGATCACGCTTCACTTTGTTAGTCAAATTCACCATCCCGAATGGTGTACCAGGCCACTACCACTTACAGTTAGTGCTCTCTGTCAGACATCTAAATGCGCAGGGATTTTATCCATAGCCTGCTGCAGCACTTCTAACCCTGCGCCAGGCTTGTGGGCATTTTCGCTAATATGGCGACGCCATTGGCGGGCACCCGGCATATTCTGGAACAGACCCAGCATATGACGGGAAATGTGATTGAGGTAAGAGCCGTTCGCCAGCTGACGCTCAATATACGGATACATGGCTTCCACCACTTCACGACGTTTTTTCACTGGCTTATTACCGCCAAACAAACGCTGATCAAGCTCGGCCATCATGTATGGGTTCTGATAGGCTTCGCGACCAACCATCACCCCATCAAGATGCTCCAGATGAGCTTCAATCTCTGCCAGTGTTTTTACGCCACCATTAACGGCCATGGTCAGGTGGGGGAAATCTCGCTTGAGCTGATAAACGCGTGGATAGTCCAGCGGTGGGATTTCACGGTTCTCTTTCGGACTCAGGCCCTTCAGCCAAGCTTTACGGGCATGGATGGTGAAATCATCACAACCGCCTTTTTCGCTGACCGTACCGATGAAGTCGGTCAGGAACTGGTAAGAATCCTGCTCGTCAATACCAATACGGGTTTTCACCGTAACAGGAATATCAACCACTTCGCGCATTGCTGACACACACAGAGCCACCAGCTCCGCTTCGCCCATCAGGCAAGCGCCAAAACGGCCGTTCTGTACACGATCAGACGGGCAACCGACATTCAGGTTAACTTCATCATAGCCACGTTGTTGCGCCAGTTTGGCACAATGTGCAAGATCCGCCGGATTAGAGCCACCCAGCTGCAGTGCCAGCGGATGCTCTTCGTCGTTATACGCCAGATAATCCCCTTTACCGTGAATGATCGCGCCGGTTGTCACCATCTCTGTATAAAGCAGCGCGTGCTCACTCAGCAGACGATGAAAATAACGGCAATGGCGATCCGTCCAATCGAGCATTGGAGCGACGGAAAAACGACATGAGGGAAACTCACCCTTAAGTGTTTGTTCTGATTGTAAATCGTCGCAATTTGCAACAGCACTATTTGGCATCGAAAACCTCATTTTGACCCGTTTTACCTATTTGTGACCCCTTGGGCTCACAAAAGTGCCCCAAAAAATCTTCCGTCAGCATCCTATTAAGCGCCGATAATCGTCGCTTAAATCCGCCGAATAACCACCCACCGGTGGTTAACTTTTATCAAAGAGAGCGGATTCTACCCCATTACGGACACAAGCCCAAATAAGGAGAGCAACATAGGGGCAATGACGATGACACATATAAGCATTGAAAATGCATATGAGCAAAACAACGGGAAAACCACATTACACATGTCAAGCGCTCACAAAACGAACAGCGGCAAAGAGTAAAAAGAACATCACCATCTTTTTGCTTTATAACTTAACACGTTGTTATTTAGGTGCTTTTTACATCACCCTTTCCATCCGTACAGCATTTACAGCTTTTGGTCACCAATAGGCCAAAAGCTGATCATTCGATTTAAAATGTAAAAATTCAATACGTTAGAGGTATGACTATGGAGAAGCCATCGATGCCGGGAAGCTTTTAGGTGAATATGGCATCAAAAGATGTACAGGAAGGCTTGTTTGCATATCCGGCCAGCATCACGCACTAACTGTGCCTTTATTATGCAAATATCAAATTTCAACAGAGCTTCAACGACTCATACTAAACTAATTGCGTGATCTAACACTCGAAATGCCCGCCATGTCTTCGTAGAATTTATCGAACCGAGATACGTTTATTGAATGCTATGGTAAACTACTGGACTTACCACCGTTTTTTGAGGTTTTATGACAAATCAAACGCAACTGCTGGATAAAGCGCGACAGCTTTGCGAGCAACGAGGAGTTAGGCTTACCCCTCAGAGGCTAAAAGTACTTGAGCTAATTATTGAACACCACTGCTCTATCAGTGCTTACGAGTTGTTAGATTTGCTCAGAGTCACAGAACCGCAAGCAAAGCCACCAACGGTATATCGCGCACTGGATTTTCTCTTGACCCAAGGGTTTATTCATAAAGTAGAATCAACTAACAGCTATATTGCCTGTTGTGTTTTAGGCCATGCGGATCACTGTTCACAGCTGCTTATCTGCGATGAATGCAGTACTGTAGAAGAGTGCCATGACGATGATTTGGCAAAATTGCTTCGCCAGAAGGCGGAAAAATACGGCTTCAGCATTAATCATCATGTCGTAGAAAGTCACGGTATTTGCCACAAGTGTCAAAACAGCAAATAATCATTTTTTAAATATTCAGATACAGTCATAAAGTAACTATGCGAGCAGAATTCGTAAACCCTTTCTTAGCTTCACTCCTGAATGTACTAAAGACCATGGCGTCTATGGAGTTAGCCCCCCAAAAACCACGCATCAAGAAAGATGAAGTGGCCCGCGGCGACGTATCGGGCTTAATTGGCCTGATTGGACCTCAAACCAAAGGTTCTATGTCGATCACCTTTGATGAGCGCTTAGCGCTGGAAATTATGCAGCGTATGCTGGGTGAACGTCCGAATGGCATCAATGAGGAAGTCACCGATATGGTGGGTGAAATTACCAATATGGTCACCGGTGGAGCGAAACGCACTCTGGCCGATAAAGGTTATGATTTTGACATGGCAACACCCGCAGTTGTTTCTGGCCGGGGCCACACCATCACACATAAATGCGATGGAGCCATCATTATCATGCCTTTCGATTCAGAATACGGTAAAGCATTTATCGAAATCTGTTTCGATTAATACTTTTCTTCATTTCTCTTTGTTATTGCCCCAGTCAGAGTTTCTTCTGACTGGCAATTAATCCTCTTTGCATTCCCCCCTCAGAAGTACCGCTGCAATTTATCACGTCAATAATACCGATCGAGATAAGGTCTACCGACATCAAAAAACGCCAATAAAACACTTCTAACTGTCATATTTTCGATCTAGACTCGATATACGAAATAAGCATCAGCACACTTATGGTTGATTCTTTTTCCGCACCTGATTTTGCTTTTCCACCGGGTAAAGCAAGGATATCCCCTCATTCAAAGGAAAGAACGTAGCATGAGCAAACTGACTGGAACCGTAAAATGGTTTAACGACGACAAAGGCTTTGGTTTTATCTCTGCGGCTAATGGCAAAGATGTTTTTGTTCACTTCAGTGCAATTCAGGCTCAGGGCCGTCGCACTTTACGTGAAGGCCAAAGTGTCGAGTTTATCGTTACTGATGGTCAGAAAGGCCCGCAAGCCACTGAAGTGGTCGCCCTGTCTTAATTCACTATTGCGAAACAAAAATGGTGATGAAAAAAACGCCGCATAGTGCGGCGTTTTTATGCTCTCAGTCACGAAGACTTAGCTGCGCCACTGTTTAAACGCATTGATCAGGCCATTGGTAGAGCTGTCATGGCTTGAAATACCTTCCGCATTATTAAGCTCAGGTAAAATCTGGTTCGCCAGTTGCTTGCCTAGCTCAACGCCCCACTGATCAAAACTGAAGATATTCCAGATAACGCCTTGAGTGAAAATCTTCTGCTCGTACAGTGCAATCAATGAACCCAGTACGTTTGGCGTCACTTGCTTGATCAGGATTGAGTTCGTTGGACGGTTACCGTCAAAGACCTTGAATGGTACAAGCTCTTTCACTTCATCCTGTGACTTACCAGCCGCAACAAATTCCGCTTCCACTTGCTCTTTGGTTTTACCAAATGCCAGTGCTTCAGTCTGCGCAAAGAAGTTCGCCATCAGTTTCGAATGATGATCGCTCAGTGGATTGTGGCTAACAGCCGGTGCAATAAAATCGCAAGGGATCAGCTTAGTACCCTGGTGGATAAGCTGATAGAAAGCGTGCTGACCATTAGTACCAGGCTCACCCCAGATAATAGGACCGGTCTGATAATCAATTGGGTTACCGCCACGGTCAACACACTTACCGTTTGATTCCATATTGCCCTGCTGGAAGTAAGCAGCAAAACGGTGCAGATACTGATCGTAAGGTAAAATAGCTTCTGACTCTGCACCATGGAAGTTGTTGTACCAAATACCGATCAACGCAAGGATGACCGGCAGGTTCTCTTCAAGTGGTGCTTGTGCAAAGTGCTGATCCATTGCGTGTGCACCATCCAGTAGCTCAACAAAGTTGTCGAAACCAACTGACAGGCAAATAGACAGACCGATTGCTGAACATAGCGAATAACGACCACCGACCCAGTCCCAGAACTCGAACATGTTGTCAGTATCAATGCCAAACTCTGACACTGAACCCGCATTAGTTGAAAGCGCAGCAAAGTGCTTAGCTACATGTGCCGGATCTTCGGCTGTCGCCAGGAACCAGTCACGCGCAGAATGTGCATTGGTCATTGTTTCCTGAGTCGTGAACGTCTTCGATGCGATCAGGAACAATGTTGTTTCCGGGTTCAGATCTTTTAGCGTTTCAGCAATGTGCGTACCATCAACGTTCGACACAAAGTGCATGTTAAGGCGTGTTTTATACGCAGCCAATGCTTCAGAGACCATGTAGGGACCAAGATCAGAACCACCAATACCTATGTTCACCACATCCGTAATTTCTTTACCGGTGTAACCTTTCCAGTCGCCATCCACAATGCGTGCAGTGAAGCCTTTCATCTTCTCCAGTACGGCATTGATTTTAGGCATGACATCTTCACCATCAACCATGACGGGTGCGTTGCTGCGATTACGTAGCGCCGAATGCAAAACTGCGCGGCCTTCAGTCTGGTTGATTTTCTCACCACTGAACAGATCAGCAATCGCCGCTTTAAGCTCGGTTTGCTCAGCAAGCGCGAATAACTTGGTTAAGGTTTCTTCAGTGATAAGGTTTTTTGAATAATCAAGCAGGATGTCAGAACCGAATTTAGCAGAGAACTTAGCAAAACGGTCGCTGTCATTGGCAAACAGATCGCTCAGTTGCAGATCTTGTGCTTCTTCATAGTGTGCAGTCAGTGCTTTCCACGCTTGAGTATGCGTTGGGTTGATGTTTTTCAACATGGTGAAGTTCCTGATTTTTTAGATTTTCAATCCATTAAGCGTAGCTTGAGCTACTGCCCAATGGATCCCCGATATTCGAATGTTGTTAATTCGTATGCAGTCTGTTTAGCCAGACCTTTTTTTTGTAATTTTACAACTTATGACAGATTATGACTTGAAGCCACCTCTACCTTCATTGCGTCAGGTCACGAAAACCAAGAGTAAATAATAGACGCTATTATCACTAATGATTACAGTAACTCCCTCTGATTGCAGCAGAGCTTAAACCAAGAGGCAAGCACTATGTGGTATCAAAAGACAATTCAGCTAAAAGCCAGGTCGCGAGGGTTTCATCTTATAACCGATGAAATTGAACAACAAATCCCTGAAATATACTCGTTCTCGGTGGGCTTGGTTCATCTTTTTATCCAACACACTTCAGCCAGTCTGACCATTAATGAGAATGCCGACCCGACGGTTCGCTGCGATATGGAGGCACACTTTAATCATTATGTCCCAGAGTGTGCGCCATATTATCAACATACCTATGAAGGTGATGATGATATGCCTGCTCATATTAAAGCATCGACACTTGGCAGCAGTATCAGCATTCCCATTTCAGAGGGCACACTGGCATTAGGCACCTGGCAAGGCATTTACTTAGGGGAACACAGAGATGCCGGCGGAAGCCGCCGAATCGTGGTGACGATACAAGGGGAATAAAAATATGTTTGGAGGGACGAGTATCGAGTCACTAGACTCTCGACACTCGCCTCTAATTTAGAACGGCTGGTTTATCATCACCCGGAACAGGCTATCTTCGCTGCCCCAGGCCATTTCAGCACGGACTACGATACCTTCAACCTGGAAACGAATCGCCCCGCCCGCACTCCATTTCATGTCTTGGTGCAGCTCGGCCAGGTTATATTCATCGGCAACCCGGCCAACATCAGCAAAAGCCACCCACTGCCACCAAGGCACGTCATACCAATTGAATACCGGCCAGTCACTCAGCGGCTGCCAGTCAGGCAGGATCCGGTATTCCATGCTGTAGCTCAGTGCGGCCCGATCGACATAACGGCCACTCTGGAAGCTACGCAGACGATACAGCCCCCCTAACCGGGTACCGGCATAATCCGGCGGACGACGGAACATCTCGTTACCATTCACAGTTTCCGTGCTGTTCCAGCTTGGGGTATCACCAGTATAGAAGTTAAAAGCAAGCACTTGCTGATCGATCAGCTCCCCCATGGCTCCGATATCCCAGAACCAACTCTGGCTGAGATCCCACTTCCACCAGCTTGCATGATCGGAACTGCCCGGATCATAGGTGACACTGAACTGGCTCCGGCTGCCCTCTGTCGGATTTCGACTATTGTTACGGTTATCCCAGTCAAATCGGGTTTCCAGCCCCCATATACTGTCAGCTTCGCTGAACTCCTTCTGTTGCAGCTGCGCTGCATCATCGAATTCACGGCTTTGATAAAACGGGCGAAATTCCAACGAGGATATTCCGCTGGTCCACGGGGAATGCCCGGTCACTTTTCTATTTGGTTTTAAAGCGGCTGGCAGCCCTTGCGATCCAGCGGCACCCAACGGCAAAATATAACGGGCTGACACCCGGTATTGTGCTTCCCGGGCATCAGCAACGGTCGCATCCTCTGCGCTGGAATCATTCGCGGTTGCCTCCCCGAGATAATAATCGAACTGTTTAAATTCTGCCGAATACAGCTCTGCACCAAATAGCCAACGACTGTCTGTGGCAAGGGTATAATTACTCGCGCCCAGGTAAGTCAACCATGTACCCTTATCGGACAGTAACCCCGCCCCCAGCACCGAAGCTTGCGGCTGTCCGGCCCCTTTAAGCAGTCCGGCGGCACCAACGGCAAACCCCATCGAATCGGAAGAAAAGGCAAATGGCACGGCGGCCGTTTCTGGCTCCCAGCTCGGCCAGCCATCAGCATACAGCGGGGCTGAATATGATAAAGCCGCAGCAATGGCTACGGCTTTCAAATTATGATGCTTACTCAAAATAAATCGTTTCTACTTAATTTTATATACGTCTAATTACAAGTAGGCCATGGCAACACGCGAGGTCAGCTTGGTCACTAATTCATAAGCGATCGTACCGATATGTTCAGCCACCACTTCTGCTGGCAGCCCCTTACCCCACAAAATCACTTCATCACCGACTTTATCCGCAGCATCCGGGCCAAGATCGACAGTCAGCATATCCATCGATACGCGACCAGCCATCGGCACAATACGTCCGTTCAGTAATACCGGTGTACCATTGGGTGCGGTTCGGGGATAACCATCACCATAACCAATGGCGATCACCCCCACCTTGGTATCGCGCTCGCTGGTCCAGATCCCGCCGTAGCCGACCGTTTCCCCTTTTTTTACATCACGTACTGCAATGAGACTGGAGGTTAGCGTCATCACCGGTTGCATGTTAAAGGCTTCAGCTGATCGCTCGGCATTGGTAAACGGTGATACGCCGTACATGATAATGCCGGGACGGATCCACTCTAGCTGACTCTCTGGCCAAGCTAAAATACCGGCAGAGGCCGCTAATGAACGCTCACCGCGACAGCCTTCCGTCAGCGCCAGAAACGTATTGATTTGTTGACGGGTCACCTCACTGTCGAGTTCATCAGCACAGCCGAAGTGACTCATATAACGCAGTGGTTTGGCAACATTGGCACAGGCATGAAGACGCTGTACAAAATCAGAGAGCTGCTCAGGACGTACCCCTAAGCGGTGCATGCCGGTATCAATCTTTAACCAGACAACCGCCTGATTATCTAACTGAGCCTGCTCTAACGCTTCCAGCTGTTCAACGGAATGTACGACCGTATGAATATTATTGGTTACCAGAACGGGCAGATCCGATGCGCCATAGAAGCCTTCTAACAACAAGATCGGTTTAACCACCCCGCCGGCACGTAACGTCAGGGCTTCTTCAATTCGGGCCACACCAAAGGCATCGGCATCAGGCAAACTTTGTGCTACATGTAACAGGCCATGGCCGTAGCCATTCGCCTTCACCACCGCCAGAAGTTTACTGTTTGGAGCCTGTAAACGGAGCTGACGAATGTTATGTGTAAGAGCTTCAGTATTGATATAAGCTGTCGCCGCTTTCATCAAAAATCCCTAGTTATTATGCTTAAAATCACTCTTCGTCGAATGCAGGGCCGGCGTAGTTATCAAAACGCGAGAACTGGCCTTGGAAAGTCAAGCGGACCGAACCGATAGGGCCATTACGCTGCTTACCAATAATGATTTCTGCAATCCCTTTCAGCGCACTTTCTTCGTTATACACTTCGTCCCGGTAGATGAACATGATCAAGTCGGCATCCTGCTCGATCGCTCCCGATTCACGCAAATCTGAGTTGATAGGGCGTTTATCAGCACGCTGTTCCAAGGAACGGTTGAGCTGAGAAAGCGCCACCACCGGCACATTCAGCTCTTTGGCCAGTGCTTTCAGTGAGCGGGAGATCTCCGAAATTTCCTGAGTACGGTTATCCTGCATTCCTGGTACCCGCATCAGCTGAAGGTAGTCGATCATGATCATACTCAGGCCACCGTTATCACGAGCGATACGGCGGGCACGGGAACGGACATCGGTCGGCGTCAGGCCGGAGCTGTCATCGATGAACATATTCTTCTTCTGCATCAGAATACCCATCGTTGACGAAATACGCGCCCAGTCTTCATCATCCAGCTGGCCGGTACGGATTTTAGTCTGATCGACCCGCGATAGTGATGCCAGCATACGCATCATGATCTGTTCGGCGGGCATCTCCAGCGAGAAGATAAGTACCGGTTTTTCCTGATCCATCGCAGCGTTTTCGCATAAGTTCATCGCAAAGGTGGTTTTACCCATCGAAGGACGGGCCGCGACGATAATCAAATCAGAGCCTTGCAGACCCGCGGTTTTCTTATTCAAGTCACTGAAGCCGGTTGAAACCCCGGTCACCCCGTCTTGCGGCGATTGATACAGGAGCTCAATTCTTTCTAAGGTTTTTTCCAGAATGGTATCAACATTCTGCGGACCTTCGTTTTCATCAGAACGCTGCTCAGCAATGGCGAAAACTTTACTCTCTGCCATATCGAGCAGATCTTCACTGGTTCGCCCTTGCGGATCATACCCCGCATCAGCAATTTCATTGGCAACACCAATCATATCGCGGATCAGGGCACGCTCACGCACAATCTCGGCATAAGCAGAAATATTCGCCGCTGATGGTGTATTTTTCGCAAGCTCTGCCAGATAAGCAAATCCCCCGACACCTTCAAGCTTATCGGCACGTTCCAGATGCTCAGATAACGTGATCAGATCGAGCGGCTGGCCACCATCGAGTAAAAACGACGTCGCTTCAAAAATAATGCGGTGGGGACGGCTGTAAAAGTCTTTCGCGACCACTTTGCCTGCTACGGTATCCCACTTTTCATTATCCAGCATCAAGCCACCCAACACGGACTGCTCGGCTTCCAATGAATGCGGAGGCATTTTGATGGCTTCCATCTGGGTATCTCTGGGTTTACTCGGTTTGCTGTTATGTGCCATAGGAATTGCGTGATTGCCGGAAACTAAGCCGTCTAGTATACCTTATTCATGCCACATCTACTTATCGATAAATAAAAAGATGGGGCTTTCACTCATGGGGTTATTATGGCGATTTTTCTGGCAGCAAGACGTACGTCTCAGCGATTCCTGACCAAACGCTGACAATATTAAGGTAAACTGCGAGGCCAGAAATATGTCGAACTATTAACCATCAGCTATGTCCCGAACAAAAGGAAAACTCTTGGCAAGATATTTACTCGCCCTGCTACTGCTTGCCAATACTGCCGCCTATGCTGATGAAGAGGACGATGCACCAAGCCTCCCTCCCTCCCCTTTATCAACCGAAGTCGAACTGGGTTATCAGTCTCTATCAGGCAACTCTGACTCGCAATCACTGAACAGCCGTTTAGGGCTGACTTATGTCAAGAATCAATATCGTTACCAGGGCGAGGCGAAATACCTGCTGGTTGATAAGGATGGCGAGGAAGATAAACGCAAAGGTGAGTTAGAGCTGCAAAGCGATATGAAGATCAATGAGCGGGCCTACATCTTGGGCAACGCCAATTATGTTGATGATAAGTACGGCCCGTACTTTACCGATTTTACCCTTGCAACCGGTTTGGGTTACCAGTTATTGCGACGTGAGACTTTTTTGCTCGAAGTGGAAGCCGGCCCGGGTTACCGCCATCAGGAACCGAACATTGATGAGATTGACGATGACGATATCATCGTACCTGAAACAGTCGATGAACCGATCATCAGGGGCAGTACAAAATTCACCTGGAAGCCAGCCAAAAACATCGAAGTGAATGCCCGCTTCACCGGGATTGCCGGCAATAGTAACAGCACGCTGGAAAGTGAAATAAACCTGACCAGTTCGATCACTGAACATATCGCGATCAAATTCAGTAATACTCAGAAATTAAACAGCTGGGTGCCTGAGGGACTGGAAAAACGCGATTCAACCATGACTATCAATTTGCTGTTTAAGATCTAATGCCGAAAAGTCCAGATTACAGACATAAAAAAACCAGCCCGAAGGCTGGTTTTTTCTATTAACGCTAAACGCTATTACTCTGCAGCAACGATGTTTAGGTTAACAATTGCGAATACATCAGAGTGTAGCTGAATGCTAACTTCGAATTCGCCAGTAGTACGTAGTGCGCCTTCAGGTAGACGAACTTCGCTCTTCACTACTGCAACACCTGCCGCTGTTACAGCGTCAGCGATGTCGCGAGTACCGATAGAACCGAATAGTTTACCTTCGTCACCGGCTTTAGAAGCGATAACTACTGCTTCTAGAGCGCTTACTGTCTCAGCACGTGCTTGTGCAGCAGTAAGTTGCTCAGCAACTTTAGCTTCTAGCTCTGCACGACGAACTTCGAACATTTCTACGTTAGATTTAGTTGCCATAACAGCCTTACCCTGTGGGATAAGGAAGTTACGAGCGTAACCAGACTTAACGTTTACCTGATCGCCTAGGCCACCAAGGTTACCGATTTTATCAAGTAGAATAACTTGCATTATCTTGTCCTCTATATAAGTCTAAAAACTGCTACTGCTTACAGATGCTTATCTGTGTACGGTAGAAGTGCTAGGTAACGAGAACGCTTGATAGCGCGAGCTAGCTGACGCTGGTATTTAGCGCGAGTACCAGTGATACGGCTAGGTACAATTTTACCAGCTTCAGTAATGTAGTTTTTTAGAGTAACTACGTCTTTGTAGTCAATCTCTTGTACGTCTTCTGCAGTGAAACGGCAGAATTTACGACGACGGAAGAAACGTGCCATGGGCTAATCTCCTGAACAAAATATTTCAATGTGGTCGGCATGCAACACTAATTTACCGATACCATTTCGGCCGGTTTGGTATGAGATAAATCCCGCTACCTTAATGTGACTGCCAACAGCTAAATCTTGAGTGAGCATTTGTTGACCTTTACCACTGACGACTACGTTGATGTAACAATACACCTGTCGCGGTAAGTCAGCTTCCCGCTGGTAAGAACGATGCTCAAGCACAAAGTGACAATGAGGTACGCCTGCCGGGGATTGGCTCCGTTTGGGGTCTTTGGCAATAACGCCAGATAACTCCAGACGATTGGTCATATTACAAATTACTCAGCTGCAGCTTCACCTTCAGCTTTCGCTGGAGCTTCTGCACGTGGCGCTTCTGAACGATCTGAACGCTCTTCGCGGTCGTCACGTTTAGTGAAACGCTCTTCTTTAGCCTTCATCATTGGAGATGGCTCAGTAACAGCGTTTTTCATGCGCATGATCATGTTACGGATCACTGCATCGTTGAAACGGAAAGTAGACTCAAGCTCGTCAACTACAGACTGCTCAGCTTCAACGTTCATAAGAACGTAGTGTGCTTTGTGCAGTTTGTTGATTGGGTAAGCCATTTGACGGCGGCCCCAATCTTCTAGACGGTGAATCTGACCACCAGAATCTTTGATTGAACTAGTGTAACGTTCGATCATGCCTGCAACCTGTTCGCTTTGATCAGGGTGCACCATGAATACGATTTCGTAATGACGCATTGGTTGCTCCTTACGGATTATTCAGCTTCCTGAGTTGGCTCGGTTATCCAGAGGAAGCAAGGAACTAAAAAAAGAACCGAGAATTTGGACGCTGAATAGTACAGAGAATGGCCAATCGACGCAAGGGATTTTTATGGTTCGGCGGGAAGTTATGAGGTTGGAGTTGCGAGCTAGGTAAGAAAGGAGACTTTTGGCGGCTGGGTCCAGCAGGTAGGATAGACTTGGATAAGTAAGAGCCGGCCAATACACCAGCAAAAATAAAAAAGCAGAAGCGTCATGAAAACTCCGCTTCTGCTCTTTCTAGGGCCTAGGATCTGCCTTTCCTAGTCTCTGCTGTTAAGCGTTCTGACGCTGGCGTACAGCTTCAAACAGACAAATACCCGTTGCGACCGATACGTTCAGACTCGATACTGAGCCTGCCATCGGAATTTTGATCAGATCATCACAGGTTTCGCGAGTCAGGCGACGCATACCTTCGCCTTCAGCCCCCATCACAATCGCCAGCGGACCGGTCAACTTGCTGTGATAAACGTCATGGGTCGCTTCACCTGCGGTACCTACCACCCAAACACCCTGCTCTTGCAGTGCACGTAAAGTCCGGGCCAGGTTAGTCACCCGTACCAACGGCACCACTTCTGCGGCGCCACAAGCCACTTTACTGGCTGTTGCATTCAACTGTGCAGAGCGGTCTTTCGGCACAATCACCGCCACCGCACCGGCGGCATCGGCATTACGCAGACAGGCACCCAAATTATGCGGATCCGTTACCCCGTCCAGTACCAGCAGCAGTGGATTCTCTTTACCCGCTAACAGGGTATCCAGATCATTTTCATTGTATTGCTTACCCTGCTTCACCCGTGCAATGATGCCCTGATGAGACGCCCCATTGGCTTTATCATCCAACGCTTTCCGTCCTGCCTGCTGAATAGTAATACCCAACGTTTGCAATTCAGTGAGCACTGGCATTAAGCGATCGTCTTGACGTCCTTTCAGCACGAAAACTTCAATAAAGCGTGCAGGATCTGACGCTAACACAGCTTTAACGGCGTGAATGCCGAAAATCATTTCATTACTCATTACTTAGTCTTCTTTTCTGCCCGTTCTTTTTTGCCAGCACGCTGTTTAGTCTTGCGAGCCTTAGAAGGTTTCTTTCTCGTTTTCTTTGGCTTGTCATCTGTCTTATCAGACGTTGGCGCTTTATCGCCTTCAAGCTTCGGTACCGCTCCTGCCTTCAGCTTCTGACGGATTGAAGAGCGTCCTTTTTTGGACTTCGCACGATGCTCTTTTTTCGCTTCACCATCTTCAACTTTGAACACTTGCTTCGGTGGACGAGCCATGCCTTCCGCTTTACGCATCCGTTGTTGATTCTCACGCTGCTTGGCGGTTTTACCCGCACCACGCGGTTTGCGATCACTGCCGACAATATCAAAATCAATTTGACGATCATTGAGATTAATCGATGCCACTTTCACATGCACCGTATCGCCTAAACGATAAATCTGACCGGAGCTGTCGCCGATCAAACGCTGGCCAATCGCATCGTACTGATAGTAATCATTGGCTAAGTTGGAAATATGCACCAAGCCATCAATATTCAGTTCTTTCAAACGAACGAAGAAACCAAAGCCAGTGACATTGGCAATCACCCCTTCAAAGTCATCACCGACATGATCTTGCATGTATTCACACTTTAGCCAGTCAGCAACATCCCGGGTGGCATCATCGGCACGGCGTTCCGTCATTGAGCATTGATCGCCGATAGTATCAATATCGTCATACGAGTAGTGATAGCCACCAGTCGTTGTCCAGCGATCCGTATTTTTCCCTTCCCGCTTGGCGATTAAATACTTCAACGCACGGTGCAACGTCAGATCGGGATAACGGCGGATTGGCGAAGTGAAATGCGCATACTGCTTCAGCGCCAAGCCAAAGTGACCGCCGTTGTCTGCCTGATAGAGAGCTTGCTTCATCGAACGCAAGAGCATGGTCTGGATCAGTTCTTTATCCGGACGAGTGTGAATAGCATGTGCTAAATCGGCATAGTCACGTGGCGACGGTTCAAGACCACCACTCAGATTCAATCCCAGCTCACCCAAGAAATCGCGGAAACCCGTTAAGCGCTCTTCTCCCGGAACATCATGTACACGGTATAACGCGGGTTCTTTCATCTTCTCGACAAAACGTGCAGAGGCAACATTGGCCATGATCATACATTCTTCAATGATCTTATGGGCATCGTTACGCTCAGCCGGCTCAATACGATCGATTTTTCGGTCAGCATTAAAGATAAACTTGGTTTCGATGGTTTCAAATTCAATCGCACCGCGCTTATCGCGTGAGTCTTTAAGCACCTTGTACATCGCATACAATTCTTCCAGATGCGGTACCAGTGGCTTATATCGTTCACGCAGCTCTTCATCACCATCCAGCATTTTGCTGACTTTGGTGTAAGTCAAACGGGCATGAGAGTTCATTACCGCTTCATAATGCTTGTAGCCCGAAAGGTTACCAGAATCAGAAACGGTCATTTCACACACCATACACAGGCGATCAACCTGCGGGTTCAGTGAACATAAGCCGTTCGACAGTACTTCCGGCAACATCGGGATCACCTGAGAAGGGAAATACACCGAGTTACCACGCTTGACCGCCTCTGTATCTAATGCTGAATCAGCGCGTACATAGTGGCTCACATCGGCGATTGCGACCCATAAACGCCAGCCACCGGATTTCTTGCGTTCACAATAGACAGCATCATCAAAGTCACGCGCATCTTCACCATCGATAGTCACCAATGGCAAGTCACGAAGATCGACACGACCCTGCTTAGCGTCTTCCGGGACTTCTTCAGCCAGACCTTTGATCTGGTTTTCGACTTCGACTGGCCACTCATTAGGAATGTTATGAGTACGCAGCGCAATTTCGATTTCCATGCCCGGTGCCATGTTTTCACCCAGCACTTCGACCACTTTACCCACAGCATTATGCTGACGAGTTGCGCGTTGATTAATTTCAACAACAACCACATTGCCCATACGTGCACCCATACGCAGATCGTTAGGGACCACAATATCTTGAGAAATGCGGGAATCATCAGGGACGACATAGCCCATGCCATCTTCAATAAAGAAACGACCGACAATCTGTCCGGTATACTCTTGTAAAACACGTACCACACGGCCTTCACGACGACCGCGCTTATCGACACCAGCAACCTGGGCAATAATATAGTCACCATGGATCACACCACGCATCTGGTGGTGCGGTAACATTAAATCTTCTTTCGTTCCCACGCCTTCAGGGCGGACAAAGCCAAAGCCATCACGATGGCCAATAACATGGCCTTTGATCAAATCTAGGCGTTCTGGCAGGGCATAACACTGGCGACGAGTGAAAATAAGTTGGCCGTCACGCTCCATCGCACGCAGGCGACGACGCAAGCCTTCATATTGATCGTCCCCTTTTAGCTGTAGCTCAGTAAATAACTGGTCACGGCTAACCGGGGCAGTAAAGCCTCGAATGACTTCCAGTAGAAGTTCGCGGCTTGGAATAGGGTTTTCGTAGTTTGATGCTTCGCGATCGCGGAAAGGATCGACCGGTAAATCGGTAGTACCTTTGGACATAAACAGATCCATATTGGCAGGAACATAGCTTAATTATATCAATTAAGTAGGTTCCGGCCATTGGTGAACAGATGGGAGCAGAGAATAACGTCCTCTGCTCCGCTAATTAGGTTGGAGGTTATTGGCTTTACGGATTATTCCGTTACCGGACTGTCAAGCAACACACGTAACGGTGGATTATCATCAATCAGGCTCGTTAATGTATGCTGGTCTAACTCAGCTAAGAACGCACTTCTTGCCGCGCTTAAAATACCTTTCAAACGACAAGCTGGCGTAATATGACAAAAGCTTTCACTACAATCAATAATCTGAAGCGGCTCTATCGCTCGCACCACATCGCCTAAAATTATTTTATCGGCAGGCATACCTAAACGAATACCACCGTTTTTACCCCGTACCGTTTCAACGTAACCCAGCTGACCTAATTTATTGATGATCTTAACCATATGGTTACGCGACACACTATAAACATCAGTGACTTTACTGATGCTGGCTAATTCGCCTTCAGGTAAGGTGGCAAGGTATATCAAGGCACGCAGGCCATAATCGGTAAAACTAGTTAACTGCACAATAACTCCTCCTGTCGCTATTTTAATCTTGTTATTGACTAAAAGATATAGATCAGATAGCAGTTGTAAGCTGCATTATAAATACAACTTAATGGAAAGAGCCATGAACCGTCAACCAACTATTGATATTATCACCGAGGGCAAGCCTTACCGCCCCTCCACTAACAGCGCACGTCTATGTGCACATGTTCACCTACCCATCTGAACTCAAAGGTGTTTTTAATTTTGTTACTGAATAAGATCATTGAGCCGGGTATGACAGAAAATCGTCATCATGGTAAATGCGTGCCAGGTGTTATGAGTCGAAAAAGATATTATCAATCAAAGGAAAGAAATTGGGTAATTTAGAAGCTCAGCAAACACGTTGCGCTTTTTTTGCGGAAGAAAAGACAGGCGAAACTCTATTTACCAGAATGTATCCCGGCGTTTCGCGCGCGCAATCACATTGGCTGGCATCCGTCGTTCAAGCCCCACTCTTAAGCGAGTAATTTTACTATGGGTATTTTTACTGGCTGTCACGGTATTGTATAACCAGCGATAGGCTTCTTCAAAATCAAGCGGACTGCCATAGTTGCTCAGTAAGAGTTCCGCTAACTGAATTCGTGCATCGACATTTCCCATCGATGCCGCTTCACGCAAATAGGGAACCGCTCGTTCCCGATCTTGCTGTACCAGCGTGCCTTTGGCGTAATAACGGCCAAGCTGTTCTAACGCAGCGGGCGATCCCTGGTGGGCTGCCGACTGCATGTAATAAACGCCAAGCTCGACATCACGCTCAACACAGACACCCCATGCCAGCATGTCACCATAGAGGAATTGATAAGAGGGTGACTCCACTCGGCGTGCACGCGCTTCAATATCCTGAACTAACTGACAATCATCAGCTTTCACTTGTTGCAAGTGGGTATTGGTTTCAAATAGCTTGATCAGCTCTGAATCGGAATATACCGGAACGGCCTCACCTGCACTTTCCAATGCATAGGCAGGAGTTACAACCAGCAATGTCGAAAGCAGTAAGGTACGCAGATCCATGAACTAATCTCTATTAAACCGTAGATAGCATATCGGCTAAGACGTTCCAGACTTTAGGGGATTTAAGAAAAAACGGCAATTATTTGCCGCACAGATCCATCACGCGAAAAGGAGTTTGACACAATATTTTTGCATCAGTTTGAAGCAAGTCACATTTAATAACTTAGAAAGCAATTACATAAGAAACATATAAACAGCAGCAATAAAAAAGCCAACCGAGCGGTTGGCTTTTTTCTATCAATAACTCACTGTAGAGGGCAATGACTCACCATACAGGGGCAATTATTCACCGTATGGGTGAACCTTAATGATAGTTTCATTACGGTCAGGACCCGTCGAAACGATGTCGATTGGCACACCCGTAAGCTCTTCGATACGAGCAATATAGTCTAATGCCGTTTGTGGAAGCGCATCCAGTGACTTGGCACCAAATGTGTTCTCAGACCAACCAGGCATTGTTTCATAAATCAGCTCAATGTTCTCGTAAGCATCAGCCGCCATTGGAGATACTTCAAGTACTGTACCGTCAGCCTTTTTGTAGCCAGTACAAATCTTGATTTCTTTCAGGCCATCCATCACGTCTAGCTTGGTCAGGCAGAAACCAGAGATTGAGTTGATCTGTACCGCACGGCGCATAGCAACTGCATCGAACCAGCCACAACGGCGCTTACGGCCCGTCGTTGCACCAAACTCGTTACCTTTAACGCCAAGGTGTTCACCTACAGCATCATCAAGTTCCGTTGGGAATGGACCCGCACCAACGCGAGTACAGTAGGCTTTCGCGATACCCAGGATATAACCCAGGTGACGAGGACCAAAACCAGAACCCGCAGCAACACCACCAGCAGTGGTATTTGAAGACGTTACATATGGGTAAGTACCGTGGTCGATATCCAGCAGCGTACCTTGTGCACCTTCGAACATGATCTTATCGCCACGCTTACGCGCGTCATCAAGTTCTTGAGTTACATCGATAACCATAGAAATCAGAACATCAGACTGAGCCATGATGTTTTCCAGAACTTCTTCGTAGCTTACTGGTTCTGCATTGTAGTAATGCTCAAGCTGGAAGTTATGGTAAGCCATAACTTCTTTCAGCTTCTCGGCAAATGCTTCTTTATCGAATAGATCGCCAACACGCAGGCCGCGACGAGCAACTTTATCTTCGTAGGCCGGACCGATACCACGACCCGTCGTACCAATTGCTTTTTTACCACGAGCGATTTCACGCGCTTGGTCAAGAGCGATGTGATACGGAAGAATTAGCGGACAAGCTTCTGACAGGAACAGACGTTCACGAACTGGGATACCACGCTCTTCTAGCGGGCCCATTTCTTTCATCAGTGCATCTGGAGAAAGTACAACACCGTTACCGATGATGCATTTAACGTTGTCACGCAGGATACCTGATGGGATCAGGTGAAGGACAGTTTTTTCACCGTCAATGACAAGAGTGTGACCTGCATTGTGGCCACCTTGGTAGCGCACTACGTATTTTGCATCTTCGGTCAGCAGATCAACGATCTTACCCTTGCCTTCGTCACCCCATTGGGTGCCAAGAACGACTACATTATTTGCCATCTTTCTTCGTCTATCAGTAGTTAAAAAAGGATTCTAGCACCTTACAGAACCGCTTGCAGTCATTTTTTGACCATACGGTATTATTCTGCAAGAAGAGTGTCACGATACTCAGCTAGCGCGATTTACATACTATTGTACATCATGTAGGCAATAATGCTGCCTGCCACCACCAGACATCCGCCGATCCGGCGCAAAGCGTTGTCATTCTGCTGACTTAGCTGACTCACCATTTCACGCCAGCCGCGAGGTGCCAATAACGGGCCTAATCCTTCAACCACCAGCACAAGGCCGATGGCCATCCAAACTGCTTTATTCATGCGTATCCCCGTAATACCAAACTGAGTAATACCAAATCCATTAATTATTTCCCACCGACAAAAAAAAAGACAAGGCCTTCAGGCCTTGTCTTTCGATTTTCAATCCAGCTGGCTTATTTTACGCCATTGGCTTCTTTCATGTACCGGAAGAAGTCACTGCTAGGGTCGACAACGAGAATATCGTTTTTCGAGTTAAAGCTATTTTCATATGCTTTTAATGAACGTAAGAAGCGATAAAACTCCGGATTCTGGTTAAAGGCATCAGCATAAATTTCAGCCGCTTTTGCATCTGCGCTACCGCGAACAACCCGTGCTTCACGATCGGCTCCAGCCAAAATCTTCGCCACTTCTAGCTCTGATTGAGCACGAATAACTTCCGCTTTTTCTCGACCTTGCGAACGGTGCTTACGCGCAACAGACTCACGCTCGGCACGCATACGGCGATAGATAGACTCACTGATTTCATCGGGCAAGTTGATTTTCTTCATCCGGAAATCAACAACTTCAATACCCAAATCTTTCGCGCTAATCTGCGTCTCAGCCAATACATCGGCCATGATCTTATCACGCTGGCCTTCCACTTCTTTACGAGGTGCTACTTCGGCAATAATATCTTCCACAACCGCAGTACCATTCGCATCAGCCTCAGCGACAACTGGGGCACTACGATCAGAGCCAGGTCCAGAAACGATCTGCTTGATTTCTTTCGAACCGATTTCAGCTCGTAGACTATCAATTACTTTTCGCTTCAACAGGCCTTCAGCAGTGGCAATATTGCCGCCGCCGGTCGTCAAATAGTACTGGCCAAAGTCAGCGATACGCCATTTTACATAGGTATCGATGATAACGTCTTTTTTCTCAGCGGTTACGAAGCGATCGGCTTGATCATCCATGGTCTGGATACGTGCATCAAGAGTACGTACACGGTCAAACAGAGGCACTTTAAAGTGCAAGCCCGGCTCATAGATGTGAACAACTTCGGTATTGGTATCTTTCAGAATACGTCCAAAGCGGATCACAATACCACGGTCACCTTCACGCACCACAAAGACCGACATCAGCAGTAGAGCAATAAAAATGACAACAACTGGGATCATTAACTTACGCATAATTAATATCTCCCTTCGCGGCCAGTATCACCACGAGGTGATGTGGATACGGGTGTTGGAGTTTCAGTTTTTTCAAGCTCAATACCATAAGAACTACTTGAAGTTGTAGGCTTTGTACTTGTTGCTTGAGACTGATTGATAAGCTTATCAAGCGGCAGATACATTAAATTACCACTGGACGTCGAATCAATTAACACCTTACTGGTGCTGCTATAAACTCGTTCCATCGTATCAAGATACAAACGATCACGTGTTACTTCTTTAGCAGCCAGATACTGAGGAAGTAATTTCTCAAACTGAGAAACTTCACCCAAGGCACCATTAATGATTTTTTCTGAATAACCTTCGGCTTCTTTCTTCAGACGCTCAGAACGACCCGTTGCTTTTGGCAAAATGTCATTACTGTAAGCTTCTGCTTCACGCACGAAACGCTCTTCATCTTCTCGCGCAGCAATCGCATCATCAAAAGCATTTTTAACCGCTTCTGGTGGACGTGCTGACTGGAAGTTCACATCGACAACTAAGATACCCATATCGTAATTCTGGATAATCTTATCGATCGCTTCTTGGGTATTCGCTCGAATCACTTGACGCCCGGTAGTGAGCGCCTGATCCATGGTCGAATCACCAATCACTGCACGCAGTGCAGAATCTGTTGCCTGACGCAGGCTATCATCAGCATTAGTCACACTAAACAGATAATTTTTTGCATCAAATACACGATATTGTACGCCCATCTCAACTTTCAATACGTTTTCGTCTTTAGTCAGCATTAGACCAGAACTACGTAGTGAACGAATTGCTTGAACGTTTACCGGTTGAACTTCATCAATAAAGGTTGGTTTCCAGTTCAGACCAGGATCGACCATTTCATGAAACTTGCCAAAACGTAATACCACGCCTCGTTCCGCTTCACCAATGGTATAGAAACCAGAAAAACCCCAAACTGCAGCAGCCAGTACTGCAATTACCCCTAAACCGATAGCACTGCCACCGGTTGACGGGCCTTTTTTATTCCCAAAAATACCACCAAATTTACGACTCAGCTTTGAAAAAACCTCATCGAGATCTGGCGGCCCTTGTTCACGTCCACCGCGATTTTTATTACCCCAAGGGTCTTTATCACGGCCGCCGTTGTTTCCAGGCTCATTCCACGCCATTATAGAACTCCATCAACATGATATGACGACAGTTTTAATTACACTAGCAGTCCATTAAGCAACGATAAAGTCATCTAACGAAGTACTTTCTCTTTTTTGTAACCGTGACCAGTCTGCCAACGGTAACCGAATATCAATAACCAAACTGCCATCTGATTCATATTCTTCACACAAAATACAGCCAAGCTGATAAAACTTACTGCGATACCGGCCAATCAATTGCGGCGGTAAACGCAAGGTATGCTTCACCATGGTACCAGACAAACGTGCCGTTAAGGCTTCGAACAGCAGGTCAATGCCTAGCCCTTCGATTGCCGATACCCAAACTCGTACCGGCATTCCATCATCGTCACGTTCGATACGAGGCTCACACCCGTCCAGATTGTCGATTTTATTCATCACAATCAGAGTCGGTACCTCATTGGCCTCGATCTCTTCCAGCACCGTATCAACTGCATCAATATTTTCACGGTAGCGCTCATCACTGGCATCGACCACATGAAGCAATAAGCTCGCTTCCTGGGTTTCTTTCAGTGTTGCTTTAAATGCCGCGACCAAATCATGAGGCAGATGACGAATAAATCCGACCGTATCGGCCAGAATCGATGTTCCGACATCGGCCACCTCAATCTTACGCAATGTAGGATCCAAGGTCGCAAACAACTGATCAGCGGCATACACTCCGGCATTGGTAATTCGGTTAAACAGAGTCGACTTGCCGGCATTGGTATAACCGACCAGTGAGATTGTAGGTATATCTGCGCGATTTCTCGCCCGACGTCCCTGATCCCGCTGTTTTGCAACCTTCTCTAACCTTCGCAAAATGGTTTTTATGCGATCACGCAATAAACGCCGATCCGTTTCCAGCTGAGTTTCACCCGGTCCCCGCAGGCCAATACCACCTTTTTGACGTTCAAGGTGAGTCCAGCCACGGATCAATCGAGTGGAAAGATGACGTAACTGAGCTAACTCAACCTGGAGCTTCCCTTCATGGGTACGCGCACGCTGAGCAAAGATATCGAGAATTAATCCCGTTCTGTCTACTACCCGACACTTGCACAAATGCTCCAGATTACGCTCTTGCGCTGGAAAAAGAGAGTGGTTAAATATTACGATCTCGGCCCCTTCGGCCCGAACCGCATCGGCAATTTCCTGTGCTTTACCTTCGCCCACGTAATACTTGGGGTGGGGAGTCTTACGGCTACCTGTCACGACACGTAGCGTGTTGACTCCCGCAGAGGAGACCAGCATTTCACATTCGCTGAGATCTTCCCATTCCCCTTCTTGCGTGAAGTTGATATGAACAAGAATCGCCTGCTCACCGGCTTCATAACGGTCAAACAAGCAATCGACTCCTTATTGAAGAATCTTATTCTTCGGTTTGTTCTTGGGTACGCTCAGCCCCAGCCGGACGATCACTCGCATGGTGATGATTCACCGGGCGAGCAGGAACGACTGTAGAAATAGCATGCTTATAAACCATCTGGTTGACGGTGTTTTTAAGTAAGATCACGAACTGATCAAATGATTCAATCTGACCTTGAAGTTTAATGCCGTTCACCAGGTAAATAGAGACCGGAATTCTTTCACGACGCAGCGCATTCAAAAACGGGTCTTGCAGAGATTGCCCCTTAGCCATTATTTCTTTTCCTTATTTGTTTGTAGTTGTATTTAGCAACGAACAAAAACTAAAAAATACGCAAAACAGTTCAGAGTATACACCTTATTCAAACATCACAACTAACTGAGTTTGTGACTGTTTGTAACGCTGTATCCCCGTTACTGCTATCTAACCACGTCAAATCTTTCCAGCTACGTAACCAGGTGATTTGACGCTTCGCCAATTGACGGGTTGCACAGATACCACGGAAGACCGCTTCATCTAAATCACAATTCCCGTCCAAGTAGTCCCACATCTGTCGATAACCGACACAACGGATTGATGGAAGATCGGGATGTAAATCACCCCGCTCGTATAAAGCACGCACTTCCTGCTCAAAACCGGCATCGATCATTTTCTCGAAACGTTGCTCAATTCTTTGATGTAGAACAGCCCTATCCTTGGGTGCTATTGCAAATTGATGGACATTGTACGGCAATGATTCACCCTGAGTTTTCGTCAACTCGGTTAACGTTTTACCCGAAATGCGAAAAACTTCCAACGCACGAGATAAACGCTGTGGATCATTAGGATGGATACGAGCCCCGGAAACCGGATCGATCCGCACTAATTCCTCATGCAAAACTTGCCAGCCTTTCTCTTGTGCTTCTTGCTCTATCTCAGCACGGATCTCAGGATCCGCGGCTGGTAATGGCGACAAACCTTCAAGTAAAGCTTTGTAGTACAACATAGTACCACCAACTAACAAGGGGATGCGCCCAGCTGCAACTATATCAGCCATTTCTTTCAGTGCATCAGCACGGAAGTCTGCAGCCGAATAACTTTGCGCTGGATCACGAATATCAATAAGACGGTGGGGAGCTAATGCTAGTTCCCGAGCATCTGGTTTTGCAGTACCGATATCCATCCCTTTATAAATAAGGGCGGAATCGACACTAATCAACTCTACAGGTAACTGTTCTCGCAAACGGATAGCAAGATCTGTTTTTCCCGATGCTGTTGGCCCCATTAAAAAAATGGCCTGAGGTAATGGCTTACTCATATTCAAATGCTTCTATTGCTGCGCAAACATCTACGGGACGCAACAAGTATTGATAATATTGTTCAAGATCGTCGGCCCATAGTTGCTCGACTTCTGTCACTAATTGGATCGCCTGAGACAAACTAAAGGCATCCGCAGGCACCGTACACTCCGATGACAGCCAATCCAGTAACTTACTCCAGCCCTGAGCTTCAGGATCGTCGGCGACTGATGCCAGATAGGTTAACAAATTTGGGATAAGCTGTTGTAAGTTTTGCTGCCTTAACGGCATACAAACCGACAAAATGATCAATCCCGTCTTGCCTTTGGCCTTTAAATTAATCCCCAGCTGTTTTAATAGCTGAGCATGCTGCTCGGCACACGCGATCAGCTCAGGCTCGACCGGAACGGAATGCGGGATCAGTAATGGCTGCGGTTTTAAGCCTTCAGTGGCTGCCAGACGTAATTGCCCTTTGTGACGTAAACCCTGAGCATAATCGAGTGACAGTACATAAATACCGTCATTTCGGCTAAGTAACAAAAAGCGCTCGCTAACCAAACTGAGTGCTTTACCTAATCCAACACCAGGCTTGGCATCAATCGCATTTTGTCGTGTTGGTTGAACCGGCTTATTGTCTTGCCAAGATGGTGGGGCATTGTTGCTATCCGCCTTAATGGCATTGCTAGAATCATTATACCGATGAGACTGATTTACAACGGAACCATCCCTTGAACGAGAAGGTTCTGGCGGCGTTTGCATTAAACGCTGATAAGCGGCGACTTCCTGTCTGGATGCGCTTTCACTACCGAACTGCCGCTGAGCGCGATTCGCCCCACCGGATGAGGAATGGCGACTTGAATCACTTGGCGTGTAACCGGTATCTCTGCCGCTCTTCAGATTGTGAGTACTTGCTCCGCTTGGGCCCGTTTGACGATAATCATCACGACCCTGCGATTCATTCTCTTGGCAAGCATGGTCATAACCATGGCTTGGTGCTGGGATTTCTTCATCGGCAAGCGGTGTTTGTGCGTGTAGCCACTCTGCAGGTTGTGCTTTGTTCGGATAATCAGGCGTACGTGCTATCGCATTCATCACAGGTGGCGGTTCTGCTACATGATGTGATGTATTCTCTGTTGATGTTGTTGCCGAACCCGCATAAGGAGCAGCAATCGCACTGGCTCGCTGTGGGGCGCTATAGATCTGTTCGTCTTCAATGGCACTTTGCTGCAATGCACTCTGAATACCCTGATAAATGAAATCGTGAACCAGGCGTGCCTGATGAAAACGCACCTCATGCTTAGCCGGATGCACATTCACATCGACCTGATGCGGGTCGACTTCAATAAACAGGACATAAGCCGCATATTGAGCGGCTGCAAGGCTGGACTCATAAGCCTGACGGATCGCATGATTGATCAGCTTATCTTTCATCATACGGCCGTTGACATAACAATATTGAATGTCATTTTGCGCCCGAGCACCTTGCGGGCTACAAATCCAGCCCGACAATTTCAAATCACCATGCTCAAGCTCAACCGCTAATGCATGTTGCAAAAAGCCCTGACCACAAGCAGAAGCAAGTCGGCGCTCTTTCTGGATCTGAGTTTGTGAGCTGCGATACTGACGAATGATTTTGCTGTTATGACGCAAAGTGATCGACACATCGAACCGGCTAAGTGCAATCCGCTTTAGCAGTTCATCTATGTGACTGAATTCTGTTTTTTCGGTACGAAGGAATTTACGGCGAGCCGGGGTATTAAAGAATAAATCGAGCACTTCAACCGTGGTACCGACAGGGTGTGCTGCCGGCTTAAGCTGCACGTCCATATCCCGCCCTTCAGCATACGCAGACCAGGCTTCCTCCTGCCCTTCAGTACGCGATGTCAGGGTCAGACGGGAGACTGAACTGACACTTGCCAGCGCTTCACCGCGAAACCCCAGACTGACAATGGCTTCTAAATCATCCAACGAAGATATTTTGGACGTGGCATGACGGCTAAGCGCCAGGCCAAGCTCTTCTTTTACGATGCCTTTACCGTTATCACGAATACGGATCGTTCGGCTGCCCCCTTTATCGATATCAATATCAATTCGGGTTGCTCCGGCATCAAGGCTATTTTCGACCAGCTCTTTAACAACAGAGGCAGGACGTTCAACTACTTCACCGGCAGCAATCTGGTTAGCCAGCCGAGCGGGTAAAATCTGAATCGGCATAATTAACTTCTGGGTATGGTTAAAGTCTGGCCAATGGCCAATTTATCTGAGCTTAGCTTATTCGTAGTTCGGATGCTATCAACACTCACCCCATAATGCGCGGCAATCTTACCAAGAAACTCTCCACGCTTAACGGTATGTTTTTTGGCTGCTGGCACTCTCACCTCTATTTTCAGCTTTTGCCCGACGGCCAGATTATCTGAACGTAACTTATTCACTTTTCGGATACTATCAATCGTCACGCCATAGCGTGCGGCAATTTTGCCCAAAAACTCACTGCGCTGTACCTTATGCACAACGGTTTGAGTAACGGTTGCATTTGAGGTTGATGCTTTAGGCTTAAACGCTGGTATTGACGTCGATGCTATCTTGTTTGCATCAGCCTTGTTTGTAACTGCCTTGTTTGTACCAGCCCGACTCGTAACGGCGATAGGCGCAGAGCCCGGAACAACCAGAACCTGACCAATTTTCAGCGAACTCGATGTTAAATTGTTGGCTGATTTAATGGCTGATATCGAGGTACCGTATTTCTTGGCAATCACACTCAACGACTGGCCAGATGTGACTTTATGCTTAATGCCATTTTTTCTGGCGGCAAATAGCGTCCCTTCCGGCGGGTTACCGTCAAAATAGGCCAGGACGCCTTTATAGATAGCACCTGCTAACTTGTTTTGGTGAGAACGGGAATTCAGCAGCCGCTCTTCTTTAGGGTTAGTGATAAACCCGGTCTCCACCAGTAATGACGGAATATCCGGTGATTTTAAAACGGCTAAGCTGGCATGTTCGGGCTTGCTTTTGTGCAGAGTCGTGACTTTGCTGATCTCTCTCAGCACTTTCAATGCCACTTCGTAGCCTTCTTTCTGGGAGTGACTGAATTGCAGATCTAACACGGCCATACTGAGGTATTGATCGTCGTTGTCACCAGACAAGACATCTCCGCCGCCCAACAATTCAGATTGCTTTTCGTGTTGCTCCAGCCAGCGACCAATTTCGCTATTGGCGCGGCGGGTATTCAGAACCCAGACAGACGCCCCTCGCGGCTGCGGTTTATGAAAACCATCAGCATGAATAGAAACGAGCAGATGCGCTTTATTCCGACGGGCAATTTCAGAACGTTTATTAAGATTGACAAAGTAGTCACTATGACGGGTCATCACTGCTTTCAGACCTGGAGTCGCATCAATTTTTGCTGCCACTTTTTTCGCGACTGCCAACGTCACATTCTTTTCGTACTTTTTAGCTGGCCCGATAGAGCCGGGATCTTCCCCGCCATGTCCGGCATCTATTGCGATAATGATATCGTCACGGCCCGACGGCAACTGCGCTTGTTGGTTAGTGGTTACTTTCCCTTGAAACTGCGTTTTTGTGACCACCCCACTCTTTTTACTATGCGGTAAATCTAACACCAAACGGTGGCTGTGATGCCCGTCAGGCGTCGGCGCTAAGGTAAATATCTTAGGGCTGGTTCTCGCTTTAGTTTCAAAGACTAACCGAAAAGAGCCTTTTTCAGGCGCACTGCTACTGCGGATTTTCTTCAACACGGCACTGCGACTCACCCCAATCGGAAGTTTGGTCTTGAGTGTCGTTTGTTTTAAGTCCACCACTAAACGATCAGGCTTGGTAAGGGTAAAATAACTGTAAGTCGCCTTATCTTTTAGATCTAAGACGACTCGGGTTTCGTCTGGCGCCGGCCAGACACGAACCCCTTTTAGCTCATTGGCAATCACCACAGAACTAAATAACCCAATCCCTAAAACAAGAATATTAAAAAAAGCCCGTAAAGACATTCTGATCAACACAGCTCCAAACTTTTGATCAACGCCATACCATAATCATTATTGGCAGTGATCGTAACCTTACGCTGCTCACCGTGATAGCGCATTTCTAATACCAGATCCGGAGCAGGCAGCAAACCTTCTCCCCTTTCCGGCCATTCCACCAAACAAATCGCATCGTCAGTGAAATAATCACGGATCCCCATAAATTCTAATTCTTCTGGATCAGCCAAACGGTATAAATCAAAGTGATACACCTGCCAGGGTGGCAAGTCATATGGTTCAACCAATGTATAAGTTGGGCTTTTTACATTCCCCTGATGCCCTAATGCACGGATAAAACCACGGCTAAACGTCGTTTTTCCTGCCCCAAGATCACCATGAAGATAAATTGTAGTCTGGTGCTTACAGGCTGTCGCAAGTCGAAGGCCTAAATCTACTGTTGCTTGCTCATCGGCAAGTATGGTTTCAAATGTTTGCATTATTATCTTTATCTTGGGTTTACTAATTGTCGAATATACGGAAACAAATCACTCGCCAGCATACCACGCTCTCCATCCCTGGCGCACAAATCGGCTGCTTTACTGTGAATCCAAACACCCGCGCAGGCTGCATCAGGTAAGGATAAGCCTTGCCCTAACAGGGCGCCAATAATGCCAGACAGCACATCGCCCATTCCGCCGGTTGCCATTCCAGGATTACCTTCAGAGCAGATCCAAAGCTGTTGTCCGTCATAAATCAGGGTTCCCGCCCCTTTCAATACCGCAACACCGCCATATTTTTGCTGCAGTGATCGCACGGCACGAAACCGATCCGCTTCTACCTCTTTCACGGTCGTCCCTAGCAAGCGGGCCGCTTCGCCCGGGTGTGGGGTAATTATACGATTATTTTTATAGTCTGGTGAAAATGATAATAAGTTCAATCCATCGGCATCAATAACCGTCTTTTTTTCACAGCCGTGAAGATAAAAGAACAGCGCCTGACTCCAGTCGCTCTGTCCAAGCCCCGGCCCAATCACCACCACATCAGCCCAATCCAGTCGCTGACTGATCTCATGGGCTTTTTCCTGCCAGCCTTGCACCATTATCTCTGGTCGGGCTGTGACAATTGACAAGACATTGCCAGGCTGTGTGATAACAGCCGTTAACCCTGCGCCGGTACGTGCACTCGCTTCCGCCGCTAAACGGATAGCACCAGCCATACCTAAATCGCCACCCACACATAATACCCGGCCATGATCACCTTTATGTGCCGCACGATCACGTACCGGCAGGTGAGGTAAGATCTGACGTTCATCGATTCTGACACTAGCAGGTTCTGTGAGCTGCTGAAATGCTTCTGCGACCTCTAAGCCTGCAAACTGAATTTCACCACAATAACGAGCCGCCAGGCCAGTGCATAACCCTTGCTTAACACCAATAAAAGTGACGGTAATATCAGCCTGTACAGCCAGGCCGGAATGAGTGCCTGTATCGGCGCATAAACCCGATGGTACATCAACGGCAATAACAGGACAGATTGCTCGATTGATTGTCTTAATCAAGGTTGCACAATCAGGACGTACTGAGCCCTTAAGCCCGGTACCCAATAGCGCGTCAATGATCACCTCAACCGATTCAGGGGCTTCGGCCTGCGGAACTCCGATCTCACCACCGGCAGCTAACCAGGCATCACGCGCTATTGCGGCATCACCGGTTAGTTGAGAGGCATTCCCCAAATGCCATAACTGAACGTTCAAGCCATGCTCTCTGGCAAGACGGGCTACCACATACCCGTCGCCCCCATTATTCCCACCGCCGCAACATACCAGCACGGAATCCGTATCAGGGTACTTACCGATCAGCGCAGAAAACACTGCCTGACCAGCTCTTTCCATCAGCTGATACATTTCAAGTTGCATCACTTGTGCAGCAGCCCTTTCACCTTCTCTAACCTGCTCTGCCCGATATAAAGAAGTTGGCAACGGTGACATAACCATACTCATTCCTTACTGTATTGTCTGGCTAATAAAGAGCGTAACATATTGAAAAAACCTTCCGGTGCTTTTTTCCTTATTACTCACTACGACGTCGACTATTGTCCCTCCGGTTATGTGGTACACTTCGCCCCCCATAATTCAACGGCCCCCATTTGACACCATGAGCATTGATTACACTGCACTCACCCAGAAGATTAAACAATGGGGAAAAGAGCTAGGATTCCAACATGTTGGGATCTGCGATATCGATCTCAAGCAGCATGAAGCCCAATTACAGCGCTGGTTAGACGCAGGGTATCATGGTGATATGGATTGGATGGCTCGCCATGGCATGATGCGTGCGCGACCAGCAGAGCTGCAACCGGGCACAATTAGGGTGATCAGTGTCAGAATGAATTATCTGCCACTTGATGCTGGTTTTGCCCAAACCCTTAAGCAACCGCTGAAAGCCTACATTAGCCGCTATTCGCTGGGCCGTGACTACCACAAGCTCATTCGCAATCGCTTAAAACGTTTAGGCCAACTGATTGAAGCTGAAGTGGGTCAATTTGGCCATCGTCCTTTTGTCGATTCAGCACCGATCCTGGAACGCCCATTAGCCGAAAAGGCCGGACTTGGCTGGACGGGGAAACATTCACTGAACCTCAGTGATAATGGTGGTTCATGGTTTTTTCTTGGCGAGTTACTTATCGACCTTCCGCTCCCCGTTGATACCCCGGTAGAAAATCAATGTGGCAAATGTGTCGCTTGCATAACCAGCTGCCCGACTGGCGCTATTGTCGAAGAAGGTGTCATTGACGCCAGGCGTTGTATTTCATACCTGACAATTGAATTTTCCGGGGTCATTCCCGAAGAGTTTCGAGAAAAAATTGGTAACCGTATCTACGGTTGTGATGATTGCCAACTGGTTTGCCCATTCAATCGTTTCTCTGAGCTGACAGAAGAAACAGATTACCACTGCCGTGATACGCTATATCAGCAAGATCTGCTGACACTTTTCCAATGGGATGAAAAATCGTTCCTGAAATACACTGAAGGCTCTGCGATTCGACGTATCGGCCATATCCAATGGTTACGCAACCTGGCGATTGCCATCGGCAATGCACCTTATGATGCAGAGCTTCTCGATGCCTTATCTAAACGCTCAGGGCTTAATGAGCTCTTAGACATCCACATCTTCTGGGCAATGACAAAACAACAAGAAAAACGTGCCGAACTTGTTATTGATGTACTACCATCTAAGACGAAAAGGCTCATTCGCATTGTTGAAAAAGGCCTTCCTCGCGACGCCTGATCCCCCTGAATACGGCAGCGTTCAAGCATACAAAATGAGAGCTAAGTCCGTATTCTATATGAATGTGGAAAACATTTTCAGTGCTTCGATTTCATACCTCAACACAAAACATTAAACACAGGTGGTGGATAACAGAGTTAAGATGTTTATCCAGTTAAACCACATATTGATCAAACTGTATATAAACACTGAATAAACTAATAAAACAAATTAAAAGCAATGACTTAAGGCTAAGTGGGGATTGTGTGGATAAAGTGAGATCAGCTGATTATTTCGTGAAATATAAAGTTATTCACACCGTACTGGCACACGTAATCAACTGACTTACCCACAACGAGCAGTATGTGGATAACTCTGTGAACTAAGAGCATATTTTTGATTGGCAACATGGCTACAAAGCCTGAAAACACAAGCTTTCATGCTGTTTCAAGATCGGGATAAAAGAGAGCAGATACGGATCATAAGCATTCAGTCGCTGGCAGGTATAAATAACGCTACCGATTGACTATCACAGCGAACTTAACAACGCTTACGTCGTAGTATGACGCCAATACTTCACAGCATTGGTATTCAAGCTACCAGGCCGTTACAGAGCATCTCATTTACTTTTTCATAAGACAAAAAAGCCCACCCTAAGGAAGGTTGTCTGAGTAAACATTAAGATGATGTATCGAAGCTGATTGCTTCAAATGACCCTTTAAAACCAACGTTATAAAGGTACTTTGAGGCAACACACTAGATTGTCGTTAATCGATAAACCCAGGAATGCTGCATTGAGACTATTACTTCACAGTAGTAGGTTTGCTTCACTAGCAGAGCTAGCATCGCATGCTTGTATCTCAACAAGTAAATTGGTTGCGGGAGCTGGATTTGAACCAACGACCTTCGGGTTATGAGCCCGACGAGCTACCAAACTGCTCCATCCCGCGTCCGATTTATATCTCACCGTTAAAGTACGGTAACAACTACTGTTTCATCGCCTGAGCAATAAAACTCTCTTTTCATAGAAAAGAGTGGAGCGACACACGAGGCTCCCGATCTTCAAGGAACTGGCGTGACCTCAACCTTGGCAAGGTTGCGCTCTACCAGCTGAGCTAGTGTCGCATYTCTGGTGCTTGTATCTCAACAAGTAAATTGGTTGCGGGAGCTGGATTTGAACCAACGACCTTCGGGTTATGAGCCCGACGAGCTACCAAACTGCTCCATCCCGCGTCCGATTTATATCTCACCGTTAAAGTACGGTAACAACTACTGTTCTCTCAGTCAGTGACTGAAAAAACTAATTTGGAGCGACACACGAGGCTCGAACTCGTGACCTCAACCTTGGCAAGGTTGCGCTCTACCAGCTGAGCTAGTGTCGCATYTCTGGTSCTTGTATCTCAACAAGTAAATTGGTTGCGGGAGCTGGATTTGAACCAACGACCTTCGGGTTATGAGCCCGACGAGCTACCAAACTGCTCCATCCCGCGTCCGATTTATATCTCACCGTTAAGTACGGTAACAACTATCGTTTCACAGTCATCGACTATAAAACCAATTTGGAGCGACACACGAGGCTCGAACTCGTGACCTCAACCTTGGCAAGGTTGCGCTCTACCAGCTGAGCTAGTGTCGCATCTCTGGTGCTTGTATCTCAACAAGTAAATTGGTTGCGGGAGCTGGATTTGAACCAACGACCTTCGGGTTATGAGCCCGACGAGCTACCATACTGCTCCATCCCGCGTCCGATTTATATCTCACCGTTAAGTACGGTAACAACTATCGTTTCACAGTCATCGACTATAAAACCAATTTGGAGCGACACACGAGGCTCGAACTCGTGACCTCAACCTTGGCAAGGTTGCGCTCTACCAGCTGAGCTAGTGTCGCAGAGCTTGTATCTCAACAAGTAAATTGGTTGCGGGAGCTGGATTTGAACCAACGACCTTCGGGTTATGAGCCCGACGAGCTACCAAACTGCTCCATCCCGCGTCCGATTTATATCTCACCGTTAAAGTACGGTAACAACTAYTGTTTCATCGCCTRAGCAATRAAACYAATTTGGAGCGACACACGAGGCTCGAACTCGTGACCTCAACCTTGGCAAGGTTGCGCTCTACCAGCTGAGCTAGTGTCGCATCTCTGGTCCTTGTATCTCAACAAGTAAATTGGTTGCGGGAGCTGGATTTGAACCAACGACCTTCGGGTTATGAGCCCGACGAGCTACCAAACTGCTCCATCCCGCGTCCGATTTATATCTCACCGTTAAAGTACGGTAACAACTATCATTCTCTCAGTCAGTGACTGAAAAAACGCTCTTTCGTAAAAAAGAGTGGAGCGACACACGAGGCTCGAACTCGTGACCTCAACCTTGGCAAGGTTGCGCTCTACCAGCTGAGCTAGTGTCGCATACTTGACTTAACAAGTAAGTTGGTTGCGGGAGCTGGATTTGAACCAACGACCTTCGGGTTATGAGCCCGACGAGCTACCAAACTGCTCCATCCCGCGTCCGAAACAATCAAAAGGAAACAAACTCGTTATTGCCTTTCGAGGCTGCGCATTATACGAGGAAAAATGACGGATGCAACAGTTCTAAAAAAAAATCCGTACTTTTTCCTCTAAATGCTTATTTTACCGTCAAATAGTGAAAATATGCTCACGATAGTAGCGTAACTCAGTAATTGAATCACGGATATCATCCAGCGCCAGGTGGCTACCTTTCTTGGTAAAGCCTGCTAGCAATTCAGGCTGCCAGCGACGGGTTAACTCTTTAATCGTGCTGACATCAAGATAACGGTAGTGGAAATACTGTTCCAACTCCGGCATATGTTTGTAAAGAAAACGTCGATCCTGACCAATACTGTTACCACAAATAGGTGATGCACCTTTCGGTACCCATTTTTCCAGGAAAGCGATCGTCTGGCGTACCGCTTCCTCTTCATCAATGGTACTTTGACGAATACGTTCAACCAGACCACTATTGGTATGTGTATTCGTACACCAGTCATCCATTTTAGCTAATTCAGCTTCTGGCTGATGGATCGCCAAAACCGGACCTTCAGCTAAAATATTCAATTGGGCATCGGTCACGATAGTTGCAATTTCAATGATTTGATGGGTTTCTGGATCTAAACCAGTCATTTCCAAATCAACCCAAATAAGATTCTGATCGCTGATTGTCATTCGATATTGCCTATTTTATGACTAAACCATGTATCATACTTGGCTTATACCGAAAGCCAACCAAACTGACGATATTCTTGTGGCAAAAAAGAAAAAGCTGACTAAAGGCCAGAGCCGTCGCGTACGCTCTAACCAAAATAAACGACTAAATCGCGAAAAAGCGGACGTCCAATGGGATGAAACGCTACTGGAATCAGCCCGTGAAGGCTTGGTTATCACCCGCTTCGGTCAACATGCTGACGTTGAAGATCCTGAAACAGGAGTGATTCATCGTTGCAACCTGCGCCGAAGTATTCAGAGCTTAGTCTCTGGCGACCGTGTCGTCTGGCGTCCAGGTGTTGAAGCGCTACATGGCATTTCTGGTGTTGTCGAAGCCGTTCACGAGCGTGAATCAATGCTGACAAGACCTGACTACTATGATGGTGTAAAAGCAGTTGCCGCGAATGTAAACCGGATCATTATTGTATCTGCCATATTACCGGAACTGTCGCTTAACATTATTGACCGCTACCTTATCGCGGCAGAGACCGTCGGTATTGAACCTCTGATTGTATTAAACAAGATTGATTTGTTAGAGGCAGATGTTCGCAAGCAAGTGGAGAAAACACTCTCTCTTTACCAGAAAATTGGTTACGAACTGCGTTTCGTCAGCTCTGAAACCGGCGAAGGAATGGACGCACTGAAAGATGATCTTAAAGATCGCGTCAGTATCTTTGCCGGCCAATCCGGCGTTGGTAAATCCAGTATGGTTAATACCCTGATGCCTGAGGTCGGAGCTGATATCGGCGATGTCTCCGAGGGCTCCGGTTTAGGCCAGCACACCACAACGGCTGCAAGGCTCTACCACTTCCCTGGTGGTGGTGATCTTATTGATTCGCCGGGAGTCCGTGAATTTGGCCTCTGGCATTTAGAGCCGGAACAAGTCACTGAAGCCTTCGTTGAATTTCGCGAATACTTAGGTGGCTGTAAATTCCGTGACTGTAAACATGGCAATGATCCCGGCTGTCTAATCCGAGAGGCGGTCGAAGCTGGAAAGATAAGCCGTGAACGTTACGACAGCTACCATAAAATTATTGAAAGCATGTCGGAAAACGTGGCAAACCGCCAGTTTTCACACAATAAACTGAACTAGGCTCGTCGGGCAATTTTCCTCCCCCAAAAGCGGAGATTGCCCGTCGCTTTGAGTCAAATCCCTCCCTCCATTATCTACATACCCAGACCTAATTAACTGACTTTCAGGCCAGTTTTAGGTACTATTCTCGGTTCAAGTTATTCCAAGATGTTAAAGCGAATAGCTAGGCTGTTGATTAATTGACATTTTCTGGAAGACATATCGTGCTAGATAACATCAAATTGGGCCTGCAGTATTGCACCCCGAAACATGCCCTAACCCGCTTAGCTGGTAAACTGGCTTCATTAGAAGCGGGCAAACTTACAACCGCGGTTATTCGTTGGTTCATCGGCCAGTACAACGTCGATATGTCGGAAGCACGTAATCCGGATCCTGCCGCATACTCGACCTTTAACAACTTCTTTGTTCGTGAACTCAAAGAGGGCGCTCGTCCGATTAATGTTGACGACAATATCTTCTGCTACCCTGCTGACGCCTGTGTCAGTCAACTAGGGCCGATTAAAGAAGGGCGTCTGTTTCAAGCCAAAGGTCACTACTTTGATGCAGGCGAACTACTCGGTGGCGACAAAACGCTGGCTGAAGAATTCACGGGGGGAGATTTCGCAACCCTGTATTTATCGCCGCGCGATTATCACCGCGTTCACATGCCATGCGATGGCACGCTACGCCAGATGATCTATATTCCTGGTGATCTGTTCTCAGTCAATCCGCTGACCGCGAAAAATGTACCGAATCTGTTTGCCCGTAATGAGCGGGTGGTATGTATTTTTGATACTGCTCACGGTCCGATAGCCCAGGTGCTGGTTGGGGCTACCATTGTTGGCAGCATCGAAACAGTATGGGCTGGCACCGTCACCCCGCCAACTGGCCCGGATGTTCGTCGTTGGGACTACCCGGCTTCAGGGGCTCAATCCGTTGTATTGAAGAAAGGCGAGGAAATGGGCCGCTTCAAACTGGGGTCAACCGTAATTAACCTGTTCCCAAAAGAGATGCTTCACTTTGTCGAAGAAATGAAACCTGAGCAGCCAACTCGGATGGGCCAGCCATATGCTGATCTCAATGGAAAGCAAGACAAAGCGTAACCAGTTAACATTTCTGGAATAAAGGGGCGACTACTGCCCCTTTTTTGATCCCAAAAATTGACCATGTCGAGGATTTTACATTCGTTCAAATAGTATGCTGATTTGTAATTATTAGACTAGAAGCAAGCCGACATCACTATGAAAAGAATATCTATATCGCAGCTCATTCGGCTGTTCGTGGCCTTCGGGATCCCACTCGGTATTTTGATGCTACCTATTAATGCCATTCCCATAGAAGGCCTGACACTGATCCAACACCGTCTTCTGGCCATTTTTGCTCTCGCCGCACTCCTTTGGGTACTAGAACCCGTTCCCGTATTCGCAACCTCCATCCTTATCATTGCCCTTGAACTGATCATGATTTCAGATAAAGGGCTGCATCTGTTCCGCACCCCGCCAACAGGTCATGATATGGGTGAGATGATGAAATACACCGATATTTTCGGTGCTTTTTCTTCACCGATTATCATTCTATTCATGGGCGGTTTTGCGTTAGCCATTGCCGCATCAAAATATGAGCTTGATAACAACCTGGCCCGGGTATTACTTAAACCTTTCGGCACTCAGCCAAAATTTATAATGCTGGGCTTAATGCTGATCACAGCCGTATTCTCGATGTTTATGTCAAACACCGCTACCACGGTGATGATGCTGGCACTGTTAGCACCGATTGTTGCCTCGGTTCCGAAAGGGGATATCGGGATTAAAGCTCTGGTGCTATGTGTGCCAATCGCCGCGAATACCGGGGGTATCGCAACACCCATCGGCACCCCACCCAACGCCATTGCCCTGCAGTACCTGACCGGAGAGCACAGCATCAGCTTCCTTGGCTGGATGATGATGGGTCTGCCATTTGTTATGGTTCAGCTGGCTTTTGCCTGGTGGTTGCTACAAAAATTGTTCCCGTCTTCCCAGCAACAAATGGAGCTCAAGCTAGAAGGTACTTTCCAGAAAAGCTGGCAGGCGATCGTGGTATATATCACCTTTGCCCTTACCATTATCATGTGGATGACGACCTCGTTGCACGGCATGAATACCTACGTGGTTTCCATCATTCCATTGGCGGTATTCACCCTAACGGGGATCATGGGTAAAGAAGAGCTAAAGCTGATCAACTGGGATGTATTGTGGTTGGTCGCAGGCGGTATCGCCATCGGCATTGGTTTGGACAAAACCGGCCTGGCAGCAGCATTGGCTCATGCCATTGATTACGATGCCCTTTCACCGATTTCCGTCGTACTTACCCTGTCGCTGATCTGCTGGATAATGGCAAATTTCATGTCTAACACCGCGACCGCCAACTTACTGATGCCGATTGCGGCAGCGGTTGCAGCCTCAATGGAGAGCCTGGCTTCGATCGGCGGCTTGCAGGGCGTATTAGTTGTTGTCGCTTTTTCAGCCTCTCTCGGTATGATATTGCCAGTATCAACCCCGCCAAACTCATTGGCTTACTCGACCGGTTTAATTGAGAGTAAAGACATGGCTAAAACCGGTCTTATTATTGGGCTGGTGGGCTTAGCGATTGTCTATAGTGCCGCTCTTGTGCTGACCTAATTATAAGGGCTCAACATGCAAATCATTGCTCACCGCGGGGCAAGTGTTCTTGCCCCGGAAAACACCCTTGCCGCGATGCAGGCCGCGATTAACAGCGGAGCAAAAGCCATTGAATTCGATATTCACAGCCATGGTGATGAATTCCTTGTGATCCATGATCGCTGGCTGGATCACACCACCAATGGCAAAGGCTTGCTGCAGGCACATAGTCTGGAAGAAATTAAACAACTTGATGCGGGCAATGGTGAAGTTGTGCCAACCTTATGGCAGCTGTTGACGTTGGTAAACGGTCAGTGTGCGCTTAACATTGAACTAAAATACGTCACTCACCTCCCCCCTTTATTGAATCAACTCGATCTGGCCTGTGAAAAACTTAACTTTAGCGCCGACCAGTTTTTGATTTCATCCTTTAATCATCATCTGCTCAAACAGTTGAAAGCCCTTGCTCCCGAACTGAAGCTTGGCGCATTAACGGCTTCTCGCCCAACGGATGAATGTGCATTTGCCGAAGAGCTGGACGCCTATGCCGTCAAACTAAAAATCGATACGGTATGCCCCGAATTGGTCAATGATGCCCACCAGCGTGGGTTGAAATGTTATGTCTACACGGTCAACCAACCTGACGACTGGCAGTGGTTAGATCAGATGGGTGTCGATGGCATATTCTGCGATGTGCCTGAAATAGCCGTTGGCTCTTTTCCGCAATCCGCTGTCCGGCCCGTCTGGGAGTAGGTGTTCATCAGCCATCACAGTGGCAACCTGATAAAATTAACCTCACGACAAATAACCCTATAACAGCTATTGCTTTTTTATCTCTCTTGGCTGGGAGAAAGCTCACATTTACTTTTATTTCATTATCCCCATCGCTGCATTTTTGAACTTTATCACTAATGATTATGCCCTTCAGGCCGATAATATACGTGATGCATGCAAGAGTTCAGAATAACCACTTAGACTTCATATCTTTAATGCCTTGAAGTCACCTGTTGCTACCAAATATAAGAGTCTTCGATGAGATATACGATCAAATTTAAAATCCAGATTGCCATCGCCGCGATTATCGCTTCGGTTAGCGCAGTTCAAGCCTGGATTTCCATTAATCAGCTGAAACAAGAAACCACCACAGAAATCACCAGCCAAATGACCGATAAAGGTCAGGCCACCAGCCGCTATATTGCCGACTGGCTAAACACCCGAAGCGATATGATGCTGGCCAACGAATCCCTTATTGCCAACCAGGACAACGTTGACCGTGAACTGCTGCTAACTAAACGCGCCGGCCACTTCTTGTCCGTCTATGCCGGTTTTACTGATGGTAGCATTGCCTATGGTGATAAATCAGAAGACTGGCCTGCCGATTACGATCCGCGTACCCGCCCCTGGTATAAAGAAGCCATGAGCGTAAGCCAACTGACTCTGACCGAACCCTACCAGGATTTTGACGGCAGTATTGTTGTGAGTTTTGCCAAAGCCTTTCAGGGCAAACACTCCGGGGTGCTAGCCGCCGATCTGACCGTCAGTCATATCATCGATCAAGTGCTGAACCTGAAACTGGATCATGATGGTTTCGCTTTTTTAGTCGATGGTAACAACCGCATTGTCGCCTATCGAGATGAGACCTTAAGCCAGCAACCATTAACTCAGTTAGATAGCGAACTAACCCCGGAGCTGATCCGTCAGCTGCAAAACCAGCAGACAATCGAGACGTTCTCGTTAGACAGTGAGAACAAAGACAAACTCATTTTTGTCGCGCCAATTGCCGGTACAGACTGGACGCTGGGTCTTATCGAAGACAAGTCTCTGGCATTTGCTTCAATCTCAGAGCAGATCACCTTCGTTGTTCTGGCCTCCATCGGCCTTTACATCATCATCTCAATCATTGCGAGCCTGATCATCAACAGCCTGTTACGTCCGCTGAATAACCTGAATCAGTCGGTCAGCCAGCTTGCTAAGGGCAGTGGCGATCTGACCCAACGGATTGAAATTGAACGTATGGATGAAATCGGCGAACTGGCTGATAACATGAACCGCTTCTTAGCGCAGCTGCAAGGAATGATAAAAGGCGTTGTTGCTCACTCGCACACATTGGGTGAACACGCTGATATGTCTTCCAAGCAAACAGCTTTGGCATCGCAGAAAGTCGCCGATCAGCAGAACGATGTTAACCAGATTGCCACTGCCATTCATGAAATGTCTGCGACATCTGGTGAAGTGGCCAGCCATGCCGAAATGACAGCAGCAGCAGCGCAAGCATCAACCAATGCCTGTGATGAAGGTCAGCAGGTGATCGGGCAAAACCGTGATGCCATTACCTCGTTAGCGAATCAGGTGCAGGAAGCGGCAACCGTCATTCATGAGCTGGAAAATAACGCCCAAGGCATTAACCAGATCCTATCGACGATTCAAGGTATTGCTGAACAAACCAATTTATTGGCATTGAATGCCGCAATCGAAGCCGCACGTGCTGGTGAACAAGGCCGCGGTTTTGCGGTCGTGGCAGATGAAGTCCGCGTCTTGAGTAAGCGTACTCATGATTCCACGGAAGAAATCCGCAGCATGATCGAAACCTTGCAGCAGAACACCCATCAGGCAGTTGATAGCATGCAGGCGAGTACTGAACTGGCCGATCAAAGTGTCGGTTACGCGGAATCGGCAAACAGCAGCCTGACTAAAATCACAGAAGCAATTACAGAAATTTCTGACATGGCAACCCATATTGCCAGTGCTGCCGAAGAACAACGCGCAGTGAGTGAAGACATCAGCCGTAATACTCAGGCAATTAAAGATGTCTCTGACCATTTAGCAGACCAAACGGCAGATGTTAGCCAAAGTGCTCGCGAGATGAGCGATTCAGCAGAAGCGATGCGACAAGATATTTCTCGCTTTAAGGTATAAAGCAGCCATATCCGTATAGTGTGAAAGTAAGCCGATTGTTCAAAACGCTGATGAACACCATTATGGTGATTCACAGCGTTTTTTTTCGCTAGATCCCCATCAGGATCATTGTCTTAAAAATCAGGCAATGTCGATCGGAAAAGCAGTAACTTGATCAATATGATCCAATGTCAGCGCCAGCATGATCAAGCGATCAATCCCCAACGCAACACCGGCACAATCAGGGAAACCGGCTCGCAGTGCTTCCACCAAGTGCAAATCAATCGGCTGTGGCTTCAACCCCATCTCAATACGCTTCTTATTGTCCTGTTCAAATCGAGCAAGCTGCTCATTACCATCGGCTAATTCATGGAAACCATTCGCTAATTCAATGCCTTTAAAGTACACCTCAAAGCGTTCCGCTACTCGGCTATCCGCCGGGTTGATCTGAGCTAATGCAGCTTGTGATGCAGGGAAGTCATACACAAACGCCGGCACCTGCTGACCAATTTTGATTTCAACACCGATACTAAACAGGAGTTGCAACAAAGTATCGCGATCCTGCTCCGGTTCTGCAATATCAGCCAGGCCTAACGTAGCTGCAGCCACTTTAAGCTCATCCATGCTGCCTTCCAGCGGGCACACACCCAGCACCTGCATAAATGCTTGCTGGTAGCTCATACGCTCAGCCTGCTGGCAACCCAGCACTTGCTGCAGTAACTCATCCATTTCATCCATCAGCTCATGATGGTCAAAATCCGGACGATACCATTCCAGCATGGTAAATTCAGGGTTGTGATAACGACCCGACTCTTCATTACGAAATGACTTACAAATCTGATAGATAGGACCACTTCCCGCAGACAGTAACCGCTTCATATGAAATTCAGGACTGGTCATCATATAGAGTGTCTGGCCGCCGGCATATCCCGGGCCGACAAACTCAGTCTGAAAAGTATGCAGGTGGACATCCGTCACAGTCGCCTGGCTCATGGCTGGCGTATCGACTTCCAACACATCTTTGCGGGCAAAGAAATCACGGATAGAAGAAAGAATAGCAGCACGTTGTTTTAGCTGCTTCATTGAGGCCGTTGGTTGCCAAGGCAAAGACATAATACCACTTATTAATTTCAGGCTGATCATCTGGCGACAGTTTATCAAAGCCCTGCAGCTGTTCACATAGCAACCATTCAGCTTGAACTGAAAATATCGAACAATATTAATTTATAAAAATATATGAACAATGCATAACGCTGACTAGCTATTTCGCGATCAAAACACATACATCAGAAACACAACATCAACAACAACACAACCAACCACACATAAGCTCAACATTTTATTTCATTGAACACCCTCTAAATGATTAGATTAGATTTTACATTAATGACTTACACACAAAATGAGAAACACAACAATAACGGGCCAGAAACAATTAACACAGAACAGATCGGTCAATTAACAAACATTGCACATTACAAATTGTGACAATAATCACAAAACTTGTAATCCCTCACACTTTAGGGCTACTTCACTTCGAAAGATGCGTCTAAATCATATTTTCTCCCGGTTTTGTTGCATAGAATAACTTCAGGATTTCAAGGATAGGTGTGTATATGCATGCCTGTTAAATTTTTCGTCTTACCTCCGGAGGATAGCTGTGAAGACAATTACCACAGATATCGCTGTAATCGGCGCAGGTGGCGCAGGACTACGTGCTGCCATCGCTGCTGCTGAAGCAAACCCAGACTTAGAAATTGCACTGATTTCGAAAGTTTACCCAATGCGCTCTCACACCGTAGCTGCAGAGGGTGGCTCCGCTGCCGTCATCAAGGATGAGGATAGCCTGGACAACCACTTCAACGATACTGTTGGTGGTGGTGACTGGCTATGTGAACAGGACGTTGTTGAATATTTTGTAGAAAACGCGACTCGCGAGATGACCCAGCTAGAGCAATGGGGTTGTCCTTGGAGCCGTAAAGAGAACGGTGACGTTAACGTTCGTCGTTTTGGTGGTATGAAGGTTGAGCGTACCTGGTTCGCTGCCGATAAAACCGGCTTCCACATGCTACACACGCTTTTCCAGACCTCTATCAAATATACCCAAATCAACCGCTTTGACGAATACTTCGTGGTTGATCTGCTGGTAGAAGAGGGCGAAGTACAAGGCCTTATCGCTATTCACATGGCTGAAGGCGAGTTGGTTTGTATTAAAGCGAAATCTGTTGTACTAGCAACTGGTGGTGCAGGCCGTGTTTACAACTGCAACACCAACGGCGGCATCGTAACGGGCGACGGTATGGCGATGGCATTCCGCCACGGTGTACCGCTACGTGATATGGAATTCGTTCAGTATCACCCGACAGGCCTGCCTGGTACCGGTATCCTGATGACCGAAGGTTGTCGTGGTGAAGGCGGTATCATGCTGAACAAAGATGGCTACCGTTATCTTCAAGATTACGGTATGGGCCCTGAGACGCCAATCGGCCAGCCTAAAAACAAATACATGGAACTGGGTCCGCGTGACAAAGTTTCTCAAGCGTTCTGGCACGAGATGCAGAAAGGTAACACTATCAAGCACCCACTGGGTGATGTAGTCCACCTTGATCTTCGCCACCTGGGTAAAGAATACCTGCATGAGCGTCTGCCATTCATCTGTGAACTTGCGAAAGCATACGTGAACGTTGACCCTGCGGAAGAGCCAATTCCAATTCGTCCAACCGTGCACTACACCATGGGTGGTATCGAAACAGACAAGAACAACGAAACACGCATCTCTGGTCTATTTGCAGTCGGTGAGTGTTCTTCTGTTGGTCTGCACGGTGCAAACCGTCTGGGTTCTAACTCTCTAGCAGAGCTTGTTGTATTCGGCCGCCTGGCGGGTGAAAGCGCAGCAAAACGTGCAACAGAGTTCAAAGGTTGGAACGAAGAGTCCATTACCAAGCAAATGCAAGCGGTACAAGATCGCATCGACGCCCTCATGTCTCAAGAAGGTGACGAAAACTGGTCTGATATCCGTACCGAAATGGGTCACTCCATGGAAGCGGGTTGTGGTATCTACCGCCAAGAAGACCTGATGCAAGCGACAGTTGATAAACTAGCAGAGCTTCGTGAGCGTTATAAGAAGATCAGCATCAAAGACAAAGGCAAAGTATTCAACACTGATTTGCTATACGCAATCGAAGTTGGCTACGGCCTGGAAGTTGCTGAAACTATGGCTCACTCTGCAATTCTTCGTCGCGAGTCACGTGGTGCACACCAGCGTCTAGATGACAACTGCACAGAGCGTGATGACGTAAACTACCTGAAGCACTCGCTAGCCTTCTACAACGGTGACAAAGCACCTCGCATCGAATACAGCGACGTAAAAATCACTAAGTCTCAGCCTAAAGCACGTCTATACGGTGCAGCGGCAGAAGAGGCAGCAGCGAAAGAAGCAGCAGAAGCGGCAGAAGCGGCAGCGAACAAAGAGGAGCAGGCATAATGTCAGGCAACCGTATCCAAAAAGTTGAAATTCTGCGTTATGACCCAGAAAAAGACGCAGAACCGTACTTCGAGATGTTCGAAGTACCGTTTAACGAAACCATGTCTGTGCTTGATGCACTGGGTTACATCAAAGATAACCTAGACAAAGATTTGACTTACCGTTGGTCTTGCCGCATGGCGATCTGTGGTTCTTGCGGCATGATGGTTAACAAGGTACCGAAGCTAGCTTGTAAAACCTTCCTGCGTGACTACCCGAATGGTCTGAAAATCGAAGCGCTGGCTAACTTCGCTATCGAAAAAGATTTGATCGTTGATATGACACCGTTTATCGAGCGTCTTGAAGCGATTAAGCCATACATCATCGGTAACGATCGCACACCGGAAGATGGTCCAAACAACCAGACGCCTGAGCAAATGGCTAAGTACAAGCAATTTGCCGGTTGTATCAACTGTGGCCTTTGCTACTCAGCTTGTCCTCAGTTTGGTCTGAACCCTGAGTTCATTGGTCCTGCGGCGCTAACACTTGCACACCGATACAACCTGGATAGCCGTGATAACGGTGCTAACGAGCGTATGAAGCTGATTAACGGCGAGAACGGCGCTTGGGGTTGTACTTTCGTGGGTTACTGTTCTGAAGTTTGTCCGAAGAGCGTTGATCCGGCAGCAGCGGTTAACCAGGGTAAAGTTGAATCTTCTAAAGATTTTGTTATTGCCATGATTAAGCCTCAGGAGGCATAAGGATGAGCAACCGTAAACCTTACGTTCGCGAAATGACACGCACCTGGTGGAAAGATCACCCTTTCTACCGCTTCTATATGGTTCGTGAAGCAACAATTTTACCGCTGATCTTCTTCACTATCTGCCTGACTTTTGGTCTAGGTAGTCTGGTGAAAGGTCCTGAAGCTTGGGCTGGTTGGTTAGACTTTATGTCTAACCCAATCGTTGTGGTTTTGAACATTCTTGCGCTTCTAGGCAGCTTGTTCCACGCACAAACATTCTTCAGCATGATGCCTCAAGTAGTGCCGATTAAAATCAAAGGCAAAGCACTTGATAAGAAAATTGTTGTACTGGCGCAGTGGGCTGCAGTTGCTGCTATCTCACTATTCGTTCTAGTGCTAGTTTAAGGAGAACCACGTGGTAAATCTAAATCCTAAACGTTCTGACGAGCCAGTATGGTGGGGTCTGTTTGGTGCTGGTGGTACTTGGTTCGCAATGCTAACACCGGTAACTGTACTTGTTCTGGGTATCATGGTGCCGCTAGGCATGATTGATGCTGAAGCGATGAGCTACGAGCGTGTAACAGGCTTCGTAACCAGCATTATCGGCGCGCTATTTACTATCGCTACGCTGGCACTACCAATGTGGCATGCCATGCACCGCTTGCATCACGGTATGCACGACCTGAAATTCCACACCGGTGTGGCAGGTAAAATCGCGTGTTACGCGACCGCATTCCTGGTGTCTGCACTGGCTGTTATCTTTGTCTTCATGATCTAACCATCATCAAGATACCCGGTTTAAAAAGCACCGCTTCGGCGGTGCTTTTTTATATCTAAAATCCAGGTGAAACTTCAGAAAACAAGCAACTAACAGGCACAAAAAAGGCCGCCTAAGCGACCTTTTTCCAACAGTAAGCAGTGATTACTTCACACGGCTTACGTATTCGCCAGAACGCGTATCAACTTTGACAACTTCGCCAATCTGAATGAATAGCGGTACACGTACCACTGCGCCAGTTACTAGCGTTGCTGGTTTACCACCCGTACCCTGAGTATCACCTTTCAGGCCAGGATCTGTTTCAGTCACTTCTAGCTCAACGAAATTTGGTGGTGTCACAATAATTGGGTTACCGTTCCAAAGCGTCAGCGTACAAGTGTTGTTTTCTACCAGCCATTTCGCATTTTCACCAACAGCTTTCAGATCAGCAGCTAATTGCTCAAATGATTGGTTGTCCATGAAGTGGTAGAATTCACCGTCGTTGTATAAGTAATCAAGTTCGATGTCGACTACGTCTGCAGCTTCAACCGACTCGCCAGACTTGAAAGTCTTCTCAAGCACCTTGCCTGAAAGTAACTTACGGATCTTAACGCGGCTGAATGCCTGGCCTTTACCTGGCTTAACAAATTCGTTTTCGATAATGACACATGGTTCATTATCTAGCATAATTTTCATTCCGCTGCGGAATTCATTGGTGCTGAAAGACGCCATTTCTATCCTCTTAACCATCTTCGAGTTGTATTTAATGCCGCATATAATAACCCGAAACGCATCAACTGTTGAGCAAAAATGGCTCAATGATCTAGCTAATGCGATTTCAGATCCTTTTCTACTGTTAAAAACCCTGAAAATAGATCCCAACCCATGGGAAAAGGGGTTAGCGGCAAGGAAATTATTCGCGCTGCGTGTCCCTCTGAGCTTTGTCGAAAGAATGGAAGTTGGCAACCCTTACGATCCATTGTTGCGACAAGTGCTGCCTCTTGAGCAGGAGTTTGATGTTCACGAGGGGTATTCCCTCGATCCACTTGAAGAGCAGGACAACGCAATTCCAGGGCTGCTGCACAAGTACAAAAATCGTGTCTTGATGATTGTAAAAGGGGGTTGTGCGATCAATTGCCGCTACTGCTTCCGTCGCCACTTCCCTTATGAAGATAACAAAGGCAGCAAAAAACAATGGCAAGTGGCACTTGATTACATTGCCGGGCATTCAGAGCTCAACGAAGTGATTTTCTCGGGCGGTGATCCGTTAATGGCCAAAGACCATGAACTGCAATGGCTGATTAACGCTATCGAACAGATACCACACATCAAACGCCTGCGCATCCACTCACGCCTGCCTGTGATTATTCCTGCTCGTATTACCTCTGAACTTTGCCACATGCTGGATAACAGCCGATTGCAGGCGATTCTGGTTACCCACATTAACCATGCCAATGAAATTAATGATGAGTTAGCCTCGGCAATGGCCAAATTAAAACAGGCCAATGTGACCTTACTGAACCAGGGAGTGCTACTACGAGGAGTCAACGATTCAGTAGGCGCACTGACCTTGCTAAGTGAAGCGTTATTTGCCGTCGGTATTCTGCCTTACTATCTGCATGTGCTGGATAAAGTACAGGGGGCAGCCCATTTTATGGTGAGCGACCAAGAGGCTCGTCAGTTAATTGCAGGCTTGCTACAGAATGTCTCTGGCTATTTAGTGCCTAAATTGACTCGTGAAATAGGCGGACGCGCCAGTAAAACCCCGCTCGATTTACATTTAGAGTAAAGCCTGTATTTAGAGTGAAACCAACGCACCAAGCCAATGAATGCATCCAGAGTAAGCCCGTATTCATTGGCAGGTGTTCATTGAAATATCACTTCTTTGCGTTCAGCATTTCCAGTCATTTACAACAAAGTGCTGTTCCTATTTTCCAGCCTCTTACCCGTAAAAAATAACCATCCTTAATCTATTGATCTTTAAAGGCAGTACCGCTCGTACAGCTTTTTGATCATTACAACTCAAAAGCTAACGCCTATAGACAAGCAGCTTTTGAAGTCCAATCCAGCGAAAAGGTGCACCAAATGGAACATGACTAGCATTATGTTATAATTTTCACTATAAACTACTGATAAACAGGGATATTATCAGCCGTACAGCTTTATTGGTTAATTTCACTGTAAACCTAACATACAAAAATACCACGCATTATTGTTCGGATATCAACCAACCTCACGATTGGGCAGCAATTACCACTCAAAACAGCAAATAGATGTACCAATTTTCATTTCGGTAAATACAATGATATTTATCAATATAAGGCAATGGTTTTAAATGACTTTTATTTGCGCTCAGCTTTTCTGGCTTTTTCGTGAAGGAACCTATTTCAAGAATTTCCAACTCAAAGAATCGTAACTACGGTTTCTCTATCACTACCAATACCAGTAATCATAAACGCATCGTACAGCTTTTGAGTCAACATCCACCCAAAAGATGAGCGCTTTCTCACCAGTAGTCCAAAAACGAAATATTGCCACATAAGCTGTTGATTATTAAATGATTCATCATGCGTGCAGCTTTTCTGGTAATTTTCATAGTAAACCCTGCTCACGATGATCAGCAGAGAATACGATTCAAAACCTCGTGATGTTCAGCTTTTGATTCTAATAACAGTAAAATGATGTACTTTTTCGCCCGCCGTAGTCAGAATACCAACTTGAAACCTAAGCGATTGATTTTAATGGCTTAAAAATGCGTGCAGCTTTTGGAGGGATTTCCCTGATGAACTTGCGAGGGGGAAAACCAGGTACTAATAATAAACTATAAGGCATAAAAAACCCGCCATCAGGCGGGTCTTTAAATCAAGCGGTTAGCTTAGGGGATGATTACATCATGCCGCCCATGCCACCCATGCCGCCCATATCAGGCATTGCAGGAGCATCTTTAGCTGGCATATCGGTAATCATCGCTTCAGTGGTGATCATCAGACCGGCAACAGAAGCGGCGAACTGTAATGCCAGGCGCGTTACTTTTGTTGGGTCAATAATACCCATTTCAACCATGTCGCCATATTCGCCAGTTGCCGCGTTGTAACCGTAGTCGCCTTCACCAGCACGAACATTGTTAGCAACAACAGATTCTTCATCACCTGCATTCTTGGTGATTTGACGAATAGGCGCTTCCATCGCGCGAAGCGCAACACGGATACCCACACTCTGCTCTTCGTTGTCGCCTTCAAGGCCAGCAACTTTAGATGCCGCGCGGATAAGTGCGACACCACCACCCGCAACCACGCCTTCTTCTACCGCTGCACGCGTTGCGTGTAGTGCATCTTCAACACGGTCTTTCTTCTCTTTCATTTCAACTTCAGTCGCTGCGCCCACTTTGATGACGGCAACACCGCCAGCTAGCTTAGCCACGCGCTCTTGAAGTTTCTCTTTGTCGTAGTCAGAGGTTGCGTCTTCGATTTGCTGACGGATCTGAGCAACACGGCCTTGGATCATAGTTTCTTCACCAGCACCATCAATGATAGTGGTGTTTTCTTTGGTGATCGAAATACGCTTCGCCTGGCCAAGATCTTCAAGCTGAACTTTTTCCAGCTCTAGACCGATTTCTTCAGAAATTACCGTACCCGCTGTTAGAACAGCGATATCTTGCAGCATTGATTTACGACGGTCACCAAAACCAGGTGCTTTAACCGCTGCAACTTTAACGATGCCACGCATGTTGTTCACAACAAGTGTTGCCAGTGCTTCGCCTTCAACGTCTTCTGCAATGATTAGCAGTGGACGAGAAGCTTTTGCTACGCCTTCTAGAGCAGGAAGTAGTTCACGGATATTCGATACTTTCTTGTCTACAAGTAGAATGAACGGGCTTTCCAGATCAACAGAACCGGCTTCTTGGTTGTTGATGAAGTAAGGAGACAGGTAACCGCGGTCAAACTGCATACCTTCAACAACATCAAGCTCATCTTGCAGTGCCTGACCTTCTTCAACCGTGATAACACCGTCACGGCCTACTTTTTCCATAGCTTCTGCAATCAAGTTACCAACAGTCTCATCAGAGTTTGCTGAGATTGTACCAACCTGGGCGATTGCTTTCGTGTCTTCACATGGTACTGAAAGTTCTTTCAGCGCTTCAACGGCAGCAACAACTGCTTTGTCGATACCGCGCTTAAGATCCATCGGGTTCATGCCGGCAGCAACGGCTTTCAGGCCTTCACAGATAATAGATTGAGCAAGAACAGTCGCAGTCGTTGTTCCGTCACCCGCCGCGTCATTCGCTTGCGAAGCAACTTCTTTAACCATCTGTGCGCCCATGTTCTGGAACTTGTCTTCCAGTTCAATTTCACGCGCAACAGAAACACCATCTTTAGTGATAGTTGGTGCACCGAACGACTTGTCCAGTACAACGTTACGGCCTTTAGGACCCAACGTTACTTTTACTGCGTCAGCCAGAACGTTTACACCTTCCAGCATTTTAATGCGTGCGTCGTTACCAAATTTAACGTCTTTAGCAGCCATGTCTGTATTCCTTTCTTAGTTCTTTATTTGAAGTGAACGGATTATTCAACGATTGCCATGATGTCATTTTCAGACAKGATCAGGACTTCTTTGCCGTCAATCTTTTCAGTTTTAATGCCGTAGCCTTCAGCAAAAATCACAGTATCACCAACTTTGACGTCCAACGGCTGAACAGTGCCGTTCTCCAGAACGAGGCCTTTACCTACAGCAACGACTACGCCGCGAGTTGATTTTTCGGCAGCAGAACCAGTTAGAACGATGCCACCAGCAGACTTAGATTCAACTTCTTGGCGTTCAACGATAACTCGGTTATGTAATGGACGAATATTCATCGGTCGTCTCTCCAGATTTTGGTAAGATCCATAAGATTAAGAGAAGTAAGCAACAAACTGCTTACTTTCATGAAATAGCGTTTTTCTGATACTTAGACATGTTGGGTCGATTTTTTAGATCCCAAGCCTTTAGCTGTTATTTTTTTGAAAATTTCTCCGAGAATTTTTGCCCGATCACACTCTTTGCTTTAGGGTAAGCCTGCCAATCCAATCCGAGACCACTATGTCAGCAGAAAAAAGATCAGCCGGTATACGGTCTGACAAGCACGGACTGCTCTCTGATCCTATCGCAGAAGTATTGCGCCGCTTAACCGTGCCCATGGTATTCGGGATGGTGGCGATCTTAATGTTCAATCTGGTCGATACCTTTTTTATCTCCCTGTTAGGCACAGAAGCGCTGGCAGCGGTCAGTTTTACCTTTCCGGTAACCTTTGCCCTTAACTGCATTACCATGGGTGTCAGTGTGGGGATATCGACCAGTGTAGCTCGCTTATTAGGTCAGGGGAGGAATGATTGCGCAGCACGTTTTGCCAGCCACGGATTATTGCTGGCGGTCATTTTAATGATCAGCGCTTCCTCTCTGGGTACTGTCACGATCACCCCCCTCTTTTCTTTGATTGGGGCCACGCCGGAATTGCTGCCAATAATCACCCAATACATGAACATCTGGTATCTCGCCATTCCACTGTTAGTGATACCCATGGCCGGAAACAGTGCGATTCGTGCAACTGGTGATGCTAAAACCCCGGCCAAGATCATGATGCTGGCCGGATTGATCAACGGCATTCTGGATCCTTTACTGATCTTTGGTTACGGACCTTTTCCAGAATTAGGCGTCAAGGGGGCAGCCATTGCCAGTGGGATCAGCTGGGCCTTCGCGTTGATCAATTCCCTGTATATTTTAATCAGGCGTGAAAAACTACTGGCCTGGCCGCAACTGACACGTATTCGTAAAGACTGGTGGCAGGTAATGCAGATTGGTACTCCGGCAGGTTTGTCCAATGCAATGAACCCATTGGCAGGCGCACTGCTCATGTCGATACTGGCCGTTCAAGGTACAACGTCTGTTGCTGCTTATGGTGCGGCAATGCGCATCGAATCTCTGCTGGTGATCGTGATAATGGCTTTGGGCTCGGCCTTAATGCCGTTTATGGCGCAAAATTTAGGGGCTGATAAACCACGACGGGCATTTCATGCATTGTTTATCACCATGCGCTTTGCGATTGTTTTTCAGTTGCTGGTTTTTATTATGATGGTGCCACTAAGCTGGCCGCTATCCTCACTCTTCAGCCAGGATAGCGCGGTACAGCAACAGATATGGCACTATTTGATCGTCGTGCCGGTTAGCTATGGCATGCAGGCTGTGTGCATGTTGCTGATCAGCGCCTTAAACGCCATGCATAAACCAATGCACGCACTGGTGTGGAATCTGTTGCGGTTATTTGGTTTTTTACTGCCTGCAGCATGGCTCGGCAGTCAGCTTAATGGGACAGAAGGGCTATTTATCGGTGTTTCTGTCGCCAATATTGTCAGTGGTATCAGCGCTTACTTTTATGCGCTAAGAATACGTCGGCAAGCTGGATTATATGCAAGTTAAAAACCAGCGATGTATTCCTTCTATAATATGAACAGCATGAACAAATAAGGCAGCCTGAGCTGCCTTTAATGTATCAGTTAATGGTTAATGGTTAATGGTTAATGCAGACGATTTTGCTGATCGTTATCTTTGTCATCGTCTTTGCGCTCAAACTCACCGTCAAACACATCACCCTGACTATTCGCATCTTTGTCGCGGCGTGATTCAAAAGGATCTGCACCATGATCAAAAGGCCCCTGACCAGTAAAACCCTGGCCACCGCCAAACCCGGCACTAAAACCAGAGCCTGACGCCATACCCTTCACCTTTACGCGGCTCATTATCTGCTGCGCCAACATCGCCCGCGGGGCTGGCAGAAGAACAAACATACCAAGCGCATCCGTCATGAAACCCGGAGTCAGTAGTAATACCCCTGAAACCGCCAGCATAACTCCTTCAACAATTTGCTGAGCCGGCAGTTCGCCTTGCTGCAATTTTGTCTGAACCGCCATCAAGGTCGCAATGCCCTGACTACGCACTAACGACGCCCCGACCACCGCAGTGATCAGTACCAAAGCAATCGTTGGCCATAGTCCTAAGAAACCGCCGAGCTGAACAAATAAGGCAATTTCAACAATGGGAACAACGATAAACAGAAACAGTAATACCGGAAACACGACTCACCCCTTTGTGGTTGTCTGTCACTAACTGGTCAACACTTGCTGATGGTAATGCCATCAGAAAACACCAGCATCTTTATATAGTCTAATCAATGTGGGGTATTGTGGCATTTTTCAACCGTCAGTGCGCGTTACCAGTCCGCATTATTAGTTACCAAAGATAAACCAACAAGCTTTTCACATCCTGTCACTTTCAATCACCTACTGACACATAAGCCACACTACCGTTAACAGTATGCGTAAATTCGCTTTCGGTTTTGTGCAAATGCCTTCACGCACATCAAAATAAACCAACAAACCCTTCACATTCCGTCACTTACGATCATTTATTGACACACTCAGCCTCCTTATTGTTAACAAGTAAGTGTGAGGCCGATCTCGTTTTTGTGCAGTTGTTTTCATGTGCGTCAAAAAAGTGATCCAGGTTATGTTTTTACCATTCAAGGGGAGTATTATCAGCCCCACATAAGGTGTCAGGTACGATCATCTAGCCAACACTCCTGCGGAACGGATTCTTAATTCAGAATTGGCTCAACGTTTGAATTTTATTTAGCAGATTCCCATAAGGCTACCTCATGTCTCAGATGATTGATCTTGAAAAAAATGAAGCAACTCTGAATGTTGCTACCCGCATCGAAGAAGATCTACTTGGTGATCGTCACGTTCCTGCTGACGCTTACTGGGGCATCCATACTCTTCGCGCTGTTGAAAACTTCAACATTTCTAAAACCACTATCTCTGATGTACCAGATTTTGTCCGCGGTATGATTTTCACCAAGAAAGCTGCTGCAATGGCTAACAAAGAACTTGGTGCGATTCCATCTGAAGTTGGCGAATACATCATCAAAGCGTGTGACCTAATCCTGGACACAGGCAAGTGCATGGATCAATTCCCATCAGACGTATTCCAGGGTGGTGCCGGTACTTCTGTCAACATGAACGCCAACGAAGTAGTCGCGAACCTTGCTCTTGAGCTCATGGGCAAAGAGAAAGGCGAATACGACATCGTTAACCCGAACGATCACGTTAACAAAAGTCAGTCAACTAACTGTGCTTACCCAACCGGCTTCCGCGTTGCGGTATACAACAGCATCATGACAATGGTTGAAGCACTTGAGTACCTTAAAGGTGCCTTCGACGCGAAAAATGAAGAATTCGCAGACGTACTGAAAATGGGCCGTACCCAGCTACAAGACGCGGTACCTATGACCGTAGGCCAGGAATTCAACGCATTCAGCATTCTGATCAAAGAAGAAATCAAGAACCTTAGCCACACAGCAGAACTTCTGCTGGAAGTTAACCTTGGTGCAACCGCTATCGGTACTGGCCTGAATGCGGCAACTGGCTACCAGGAGCTGGCAGTTCAGCGTCTGGCTGAAATCACCGGTCTGCCTTGTACACCGGCAGAAGATTTGATCGAAGCAACGTCTGACTGTGGTGCCTACGTGATGCTCCACGGTGCGCTGAAGCGTACTGCCGTTAAACTGTCTAAGATTTGTAACGACTTACGTCTGCTTTCTTCTGGTCCTCGTACCGGTCTGAACGAACTAAACCTACCTGAAATGCAGGCAGGCTCTTCAATCATGCCCGCGAAAGTAAACCCTGTTATCCCTGAAGTGGTGAACCAGGTTTGCTATAAAGTGATCGGTAACGACACAACGATTACTTTCGCAGCAGAAGCAGGTCAGCTTCAGTTGAACGTCATGGAACCTGTTATCGGTCAGGCGCTATTTGAATCTATCGATCTACTGAAAAATGCCGCTATCAACCTGCGTGATAAGTGTATTACGGGCATCACAGTGAACAAAGATGTCTGTGAAAGCTACGTGTTCAACTCTATCGGTATCGTCACTTACCTGAACCCATTCATTGGCCACCATGAAGGTGACATCGTAGGTAAGATCTGTGCAGAAACAGGTAAAAATGTCCGTGAAGTCGTACTAGAGCGTGGGCTTCTGACTGAAGAGCAGCTTAATGACATCTTCTCAGTACAAAACCTGATGCATCCAGAATATAAAGCGAAGCGTTACAACTAATAACGCAAAAGCTAGATAACTCGGCGGGTTTTCAGGACGAAAACCCGCCCCCTTTTTGCTACAAATTCCCATTTTATTTTTTAACTTTAAAGACAGGAAATCTTATGATTGGTGTAGAGCTATTTGTCGTTCTCGCGTTTATTTATCTTGGCGCAAGAATCGGCGGTATTGGTATTGGTTTTGCTGGCGGTGCTGGTGTACTGGTACTTTCCCTTTTTCTAGGTATGGATGCAGGTAATATCCCTGTAGACGTTATCCTGATCATCATGTCAGTAATTACTGCCATCGCCGCGATGCAAGTTGCCGGTGGTATGGACTGGCTGGTTGATCTGGCAGAAAAATTTCTCCGTAAAAACCCTAAGCGCATCACATTCTATGCGCCGATGGTAACTTACTTCATGACCCTGCTTGCAGGTACCGGTCATACTGCATTCTCTACCCTGCCGGTTATCGCTGAAGTGGCCAAAGAGCAAGGCATCCGTCCTTCTCGTCCACTTTCTATTGCAGTTGTGGCATCACAAATTGCAATCACCGCATCGCCTATCTCAGCGGCGGTTGTGTTCTTCTCCGGTATTCTTGAGCCACTGGGTGTGGGTTACCTGACACTGCTGGCAATCTGTATCCCAACAACGTTTACCGCTTGTATGGTGGGTGCATTTGTTTCTAACTTCCTGGGCTGTGAGCTAAAAGACGATCCTGTTTATCAAGAGAATCTGGCTAAAGGCTTGATCAAGATCCAGGGCGCAACAAAACGTGAAATTCTGCCAACAGCGAAAACAGCAACTTACATTTTTATTGCTGCTATCGTCGCGGTAGTTGCTTACGCAACTATGATTTCAAGTGCTGTCGGCCTGATCGAAGACCCTGCACTGGGCCGTAATGATGCAATCATGGTATTCATGCTGACAGCAGCCATGGCTATCGTTACATTCACTAAGATTGATGCATCTCAAATTGCCAATGCCGCAACGTTCAAATCTGGTATGAGTGCTTGTGTGTGTGTATTGGGTGTTGCCTGGTTAGGTGATACGTTCGTATCTGGTCACATCTCTGAAATCAAAGAATTGGCGGGTGAAGTCCTGGCGCAATACCCTTGGATGCTGGCTGTAACTCTGTTCTTTGCTTCTATGCTACTTTACTCTCAGGGCGCAACAACGACTGCTCTGATGCCTGCGGCACTGGCGATTGGTGTAGCTCCTCTAACTGCTGTCGCTTCTTTCGCAGCAGTAAGTGCACTGTTCGTACTGCCAACTTACCCGACCCTGCTGGCAGCGGTTGAAATGGATGAAACAGGTTCAACCCGTATCGGTAACCTGGTATTCAACCACCCGTTCTTCATTCCGGGTCTGGTGACAATTTCAACATCGGTTACACTTGGCTTCGCAATAGGCGGTATCTTCCTGTAACAGGTTGATAATGCAATTGTTGATATAGCGACAATTGTGCAAGACCATGAAAAGGCTGCCTGCGGGTAGCCTTTTTTATTGGTACGAGATACGAGATACGAGATACGAGAAAAAGCATAAAGCCGGAATGAATCGCATCAATACCTTATTTCGGTTAATACAAGTACAGAGGAAACATTCAGAAAGAGTGAAGCATTACGAAGAGATAGAAAGAGTTACGAAGAGATTTAATTTGAATATTTGTCTCCGCCCCATCCCAGGGCGAAGACCAAGAGCAGATACGATTCCCGGCGTATTTGTTCAGACCGGATCCGCTGTTATTCCCCAACGGCTGATCCGATATCATGTCTCAATTTGCTACTGTTCAGGCTCAAGACAGGAGAACCTGAAACACTATAGTAATGATTGAGTGAGCCATGCGATAGAGGTAAAAGCGTTATGCAGCGATGCAAAAATAGGATGAAGTTAGATGACCTGCGCACACTGATTGCGATTGCCCAACACGGAAGTTTCAGAGCCGCAGCCAGTGCGCTAGACATCCCCCCGGCGACACTTAGCCGCCGGTTACAACGATTGGAAGAGACTCTCGGTAGCCAATTGGTGATCAGAGACAGCCGCAATGTCGCCCTCACTCCGCTCGGTCAGAATTATTTTGAACGCTGTCAGCCGCTGCTTGACGAGCTGGAAGCCACCACCTCAGAGCTGATTGATACCAGTAATAACAATCCTCGTGGTGCACTACGCATATCGGCACCGGTTGGATTGCTGACTTATCAGCTAATGCCGCTATTTAACCAGTTTCTGGTGCAATACCCGGAGATCACGCTGTCGCTCAACCATCTGTCGAACCAGCAGCATGATTACAGCCCGGAACAATACGATGTGGTATTTCGCGTCGGTCATCAGCCTGATTCAAGTTTTGCCGCCGCAAAAATTGGTGAATCACAGCGTACTTTAGTGGCCTCTTCGCACTATTTGGCCCAACACGGCACCCCCTTACATCCCGACGAACTCAATAGCCATGCCCGCCTGGCGACAGTGCCCGAGTTTGAGTGGGCACTCACTTGTAAAGCTGATTCTGCCAGCCCGGAAACAATCTGGATAAACTCACCGGTACGGATGGCCATCGCTGATCTTAACAGTGTCAAACAAGCCGCAATCAAAGGATTAGGCATCGCGTGTCTGCCAAACTACGTGGTGGCTGACGCACTGGAACAAGGCTTACTGTCAACCATGATGAACGACTGGTATTCACCGCCTCGCCCTATCTATATGCTTTATCAGCGCCTGGGTTATGTGCCAAGCCATATCCGCTGCTTTACCGATTTCATGCGTGATGCACTTACGGGCGAATAAAGCGGACGGATAAAAGGTATAAAAGAGCAGTTTCAATGTCGTTGTTAAATGACACTGCAATAAGGCGAATTGTTTCTTTCAAATGAAACCAATCACTGTATAAACCGGTCTTAAGGGGTATAGTTTATAATATTGAACCAAATACCCTTGCTGCTACCTCCGGGTACGCCCTGCAGACGAGTCGAGTGAGAATGATAGGATTGAAAAAAAATGACGGGGTTGCCCGTATCGTTTCCCTGTTTGTTTTATTGGGAACCCTGCTGATCGGCGCGCTCAGCCTGCCTGCTCAGGCTGAATTTTCTCTGCCGGGATTTTCGGATAACAATACCAATAAGTTTGTGACCGTCGATGAGGCCTTTCCGTTTAACTTCAGTCAGCAAGGCGACAGAGTCTATCTTGACTGGCAGGTAAAACCGGGCTACTACCTCTACCAGCACCAACTTTCGGTTACTGCTAATGACGCAACGCTGGGACAACTCGGTATCCCACCGGGTAAGCCTTATAAAGACGAGTTCTTCGGCGAAGTAAACATTTACACCGATCCACTGACCGTCACCGTGCCGCTGATAGAAGCGAGTGAAGGGGCAACCCTGACGGTGCGCTATCAGGGCTGTGCCAAAGCCGGTTTCTGCTATCCTCCCGAAATTCGCCAGGTCCCTTTATCTGCCGTTGCGAAACACAGTAATAATTCGACGCCTGCAATCCCATCAGCAACAGCGGCAGCACCACAGGGAAAAGTAAGTACTAACACGCAAGCAGCAACCGCTGTCACCGGTTTTGGCACAGCAAACATCGCAAGTACAACAGCGCCTCCACCGGCAACGCAGCAAGATCAGCTGGCCAGCGATCTCGCCGACCAATGGTGGACGCCCCTAGTCTTTTTGGCCTTAGGTGTCGGGCTGGCCTTTACGCCATGTGTCTTACCCATGTACCCCATTCTGACCGGTATCGTATTAGGTGGCGGCAAGCTCAGCCACGGCCGCGCTTTTCGTCTGGCCTTTATTTACGTCCAGGGGATGGCGCTGACCTACACCTTGCTGGGGTTAGTGGTCGCTTCGGCTGGCATGCAGTTCCAGGCGGCTTTGCAGCATCCGTACGTACTGATCGGCTTAAGTGTCCTGTTTGTACTACTGGCCCTGTCGATGTTTGGGGCTTATACCCTGCAGCTCCCTAGCACTGTTCAGACCTGGCTCAATGGCCTGAGTAACAAGCAGCAAGGTGGCCACATCGGCGGCGTATTCGCCATGGGGGCGATTTCTGGTTTGGTCTGTTCGCCATGCACCACAGCCCCATTATCCGGTGCATTGATTTATGTCGCGCAAAGCGGTGACTTACTGACAGGCGCAGTTGCTTTGTATGCACTGGCTATCGGGATGGGGATACCACTGATCCTGGCGGCGATGTTCGGTAACAAACTGCTACCTAAAGCGGGCAACTGGATGACCCACGTAAAAGTCTTCTTCGGTTTTATCCTGTTGGCGGTACCAATCTTCCTGTTAGAACGTATTCTGCCGCATACTCTGGTTCCGTATCTATGGTCAGTATTAGGGATTGCAGCATTTGGTTGGTTATATCATGTCAAAACCACTATGCCGGTATCGTGGCGTAGCAGCACATTGGCCGTGATAGCAATTGTGGGTCTGTTCGCGGCGACTCAGCCGCTATATCAGCGGATAACAGAGACTCAATCTTCCGTAACAGCCAAACCTGTACAAGTTCAGTTTGTCCGTATCAGCAATATTGATGAGCTGGATTTAGCACTTGCCGAGGCCAAAGCCCAGGGCAAACCCGTGATGTTGGATTTCTATGCTGACTGGTGTGTGGCATGTAAGGAGTTTGAGAAATACACCTTCCACGATCCAGCCGTTGCCCCTGAACTAAACAAGTTTATTTTGCTGCAAGCAGATGTCACATCTAGCTCGCCTCAAGACATCAAGCTACTACAGGAATTAGACGTACTGGGCTTACCGACTCTCGATTTCTGGGACGGCCAAGGAAACCGAGTCCCTAATGCTCGATTGACTGGATTCATGGAAGCCAAGCCTTTTCTTCAACACCTAAATAAGCAACGGCTCACCAACTGAGTTATCGCTGCTGAGTTATAGGATTAGGAGCATAAAAAAGAGCACATCAAGTGCTCTTTTTTTCATCAGGAATAGTTCACTTTTTTACCGGTTCATAGCACGACACGCAATCTGCCAACTCCTGCTGCTCATCAACATTAAAATGGTTACTGGCATCATCCATGTACTTACGCATTTTCCTCATGTTTATGTTTGGCGCCCATTCCACAATTGAAATCATTATGGCCATCGGTTGTTCTAACTCCCCTTTCACCAACCTATCGCAACAGCGGTGAACATGTCTTTGCACGCGCTCGGCAACTATCTCAGCACCGACGGCATCGGTATCGGGCAGCAACAAAGCAAATTCACTGCTGCCGACACGGGCAATAAAATCCCGCGGTCGGTACACCCCTCGCCGTAATCCTTTGGTGACGCGCTTAAGTAGACATTCACAAGCCTGGTGACCACACGTCATGGCATACAAACGCAGCGGCTCAATATTGACCATCATCACGGTGAGATCGCTGTTATGACGACGGGCGGCCATAATTTCCCGATCCAGCATTAGCTCAAAGTGTTTATCATTTTGCAGTCCCGTAACCGGATCAATCAACGCTACGGATGCAAGTTCCTGCCGTAGCCGTTGCTCTTCAAATTCATGCCAGACTGAGGCTTGAAACCAATGATAAAGGCACTCTCGCACCACAATAATAATAATGAGTCGACTACCCATACTCAAAAATGTTATCGCATCATTGGTATAACCGAAATACATATCCGTCACTAATAACGAACAGAGGATCGGTACAACCGCGAGATACAGTGCAGGTCGGTAACTAAAAAACGCGATCACCGAGAGGAAAATAAACAGATCACTGTACACATAAACGGTAAAGAAATGAGATTGCTGGATCAGCAATGGAAAGAGCAGTGCCCATCCCCCGCCTAATAAACACGCCAATGCGACGGAGACACTTTGCCAGCGAACTTTAAATGGTATGGCCTGAACAAGAAGCCATAGCATAGAGGCAATAACGCCAAACACCGCCACAAATCCACTGAATGCAGATTTACTTGAACTGGTCGCAGTCGGCACCAACCAAAACAACTCCAATGCCACTAACGTTAATAACAATACTGACGTACCAATGATTAACTTCCAGCCTTGCTCCTGGCGTTGAAATTGTTGTTGTTCAAAATAACGTTGACCATCATTTCGTTGATCAATCTGTCGGATCATCCCTTGGCCCATTAATAATTACATTCCCTCATTACAAAGCGACTTAATGTTCAAAAACTTAACTACAACAACATCATGGTTAACCTAAGGACTGATCCAGCTCTGATCTTGGGTGTTAACAAATTGATCTACCTTGATCGCAGTGATACCTTAATCGAAATGAATTACAAAATGACTGCCATGGACGCTCAGTACACTATTGTTATTGCCGATGATCATCCACTGTTCCGTAATGCGCTGTTTCAATCAGTTCATATGGCCATCAGTGGCGCCAATCTGCTGGAAGCCGACGCGCTCGACACCCTGCTCAGCTTGCTAGAAAAAGAGCCCGAGGTCGATCTTCTGCTGCTTGATTTAAAAATGCCGGGATCGAATGGTATGTCAGGCCTCATCCAACTACGCAACCAGTACCCTGATTTACCTATTGTGGTTATTTCCGCCAGTGAAGAAGCGACTATTATCAGGCAAGTTCGCCGTCATGGTGCCTTCGGCTTTATCCCCAAATCCAGTGATATGCGAGCTTTGATCGGCGCACTCAATCAGGTGCTTGAAGGTGAACCGTTTTTCCCTGAGGGAATTGGGGAAGAAGAGGATGACGACGTAGACGAACTGGCGCAAAAGATTGCGACGTTAACCCCGCAACAATACAAAGTCTTATGCATGTTATCTGATGGTTTACTCAACAAGCAAATTGCCTATGAACTCAATGTGTCAGAGGCCACCATTAAAGCCCATATGACGGCAATCTTTCGAAAAATGGACGTTAAAAACCGTACCCAGGCCGTCATTTTGCTCCAGCAAATGAATTTAACCCAGTAGGTCATAAAACCAGTTGGTTACAAAAACATCAGGTATCAAATCATCTAGCTTGATACCTGCCATTTACTTTAAATAAACACGACTCTTTAACCTCCTCACATAAAAAGCCGCCATTAACAGCCAAAAATAACAATAAACCTCACAGCGCCCCGTCAAATCTAATGAATTGAGGTTTTGTAACAAATAAAGTTAGCGAATTTCGCAAAAACAAACCATGATAATGGTTGTTTTTTGCTAACATAACTAAGAAACACTCAATTCACATTAGAATAAACACCTAAACCTTTAACACTCCTAACATTAATTTAAGGAGGTTCCTTTGCTCAGCGCCCTTATTACCCAATTTGTCCTCATCTGGGCCGTGGTTGATCCCATCGGTTCAGTACCCGTTTACCTGTCGCAAACCAGCCATCTTAATGCCCGGCAACGTCGGCTGGTGGCTTTAAAAGCCATCGGTATTTCAACGGGTATCTTGCTGTTTTTTATTATCGCCGGCCAGGTACTGCTTGAAGCCATGCAAATTCCACTGCCTGCATTTCAGGCCGCGGGCGGGTTAGTACTCCTTCTCTTTGCCCTCACGATGATTTTTGGTGAAGGTAAAGTGGAACAAGAGTGTAAGTTAAGCAAACAAGAGGTTCAGCATTCTGAACTCGGTAGCCTGGCCGTTTATCCACTCGCCATTCCTTCTATTGCTTCGCCAGGCGCAATGATGGCGGTGGTCATGCTGACCGATAACAACCGCTACGCTATCGGCGATCAAATCATCACCACACTGGTGATGTTAAGCGTCTTACTGGTTACTCTCTTGTTGATGCTCGGGGCCAATAAAATTCAGAAGTACATTGGTCATGTCGGCGCTGCAATTATCAGCCGGGTAATGGGTTTGATCCTTGCTGCTGTAGCCGTGAATAACCTACTTCTCGGGATCAAAGATTTTTATTTAATGAGTTAGACCTTAGACTAACGTTACATTTCATTAACACCCTCAAAAATCAGCCAACTTCACAAAATCGCCTGTTTCCGGGCGATTTTCTCGTTTTCGGCTCGACTAAAGTTGCACTGTTTCCCTGTCAAATCGTTGCTATTGTCATTCGGTAACATTTCATTAACGCGCTTTATGGCGCGATTATTAACATGACGTGTAAGGAGATAACAATGGCGTTTGAATCCAAGGAGCAGGCTCAGGCCTACTGGAAAGAAAACCTCGCCACGATGGGCTCTTTGTTAGCCATCTGGTTCCTAGTGTCTTATGGTGCGGGCATTTTATTTGTCGACGCCCTCAACAGCTTCCAAATCGGTGGTTTTAAACTGGGTTTCTGGTTCTCACAACAGGGGGCCATTTACACCTTTGTGGTACTGATTTTTGTCTACGTGGTGCGTATGAACGCGCTTGATCGTAAGTTCAACGTACAAGAAGACTAAGAGGTTACTCATGGATATCCAAACCTGGACGTTTATTTTAGTTGGTATAACCTTTGCGGTTTATATCGGTATCGCCATCTGGGCCCGTGCTGGCTCAACCAGTGAATTCTATATCGCTGGCGGCGGTGTTCACCCTGTGGCAAATGGTATGGCAACTGCCGCTGACTGGATGTCAGCTGCCTCTTTCATCTCCATGGCCGGTATTATTTCGTTCGTCGGTTATGACGGCGGCGTATACCTGATGGGCTGGACCGGCGGTTATGTGCTGCTTGCTCTTTGCCTTGCTCCTTACCTGCGTAAGTTTGGTCAGTTTACGGTGCCTGATTTCATCGGTGAGCGTTATTACTCAAAAACTGCACGTATGGTAGCTGTCTTTTGCGCCATCTTCATTTCGTTTACCTACGTGGCAGGCCAGATGCGTGGCGTTGGCGTCGTATTCGCCCGCTTCCTCGAAGTTGATATCAATATGGGTATTATCATCGGTATGGGTATCGTGTTCTTCTATGCGGTACTTGGCGGTATGAAAGGCATCACCTACACCCAGGTTGCTCAATTCTGCGTACTGATTTTTGCTTTCCTGGTTCCGGCGATCTTTACCTCAATCATGATGACAGGTAATCCGGTTCCACAAATTGGTTTGGGCTCTACGCTGACAGGTTCTGAAACCTTTGTACTGGACAAGCTTGATGGCTTAACCACAGAGCTCGGCTTTACCGCCTACACCGACGGCTCGAAGAGCATGGTTGACGTCTTCTTCATCTGCGCCGCGCTGATGGTCGGTACAGCCGGTCTGCCACATGTCATTATTCGTTTCTTCACCGTACCTCGCGTTAAAGATGCACGTATCTCTGCGGGGTGGGCGCTACTGTTTATTTCACTGCTTTATACAACAGCACCGGCGGTTGCGGCCTTTGCCCGTGTAAACATGATTAACACAATCAATGGCCCGGATATGCAAGGTGTCGCGGCAGAAGAAGCGCCAGGTTGGGTAACTAACTGGGAAAAAACAGGCCTGGTTAAATGGGAAGATAAAAACGGTGACGGAAAAATGTTCTACTCGGGCGATGAGCGTAACGAGATGAACATCAACCGTGACATCATCGTACTGGCAAGTCCGGAGCTGGCTAACCTGCCTAACTGGGTGGTGGCACTACTGGCGGCGGGTGGCCTGGCTGCCGCACTGTCAACCGCAGCAGGTCTGCTACTGGTTATCTCTACCTCGATTTCCCATGACTTGCTGAAGAAAGGCTTCAAACCTGATATGACCGATAAACAAGAGCTGTTAGCTGCCCGAATCGCGGCCTCTGTTGCCATTGTCGGTGCCGGATATTTAGGTATTAATCCCCCGGGTTTTGTCGCGCAGGTTGTTGCTTTCGCCTTCGGTCTGGCAGCCGCATCTTTCTTCCCGGCAATCATTCTCGGTATCTTCTACAAGCAGATGAACAAAGAAGGCGCGATTGCAGGCATGCTGTCAGGTATCGCGTTTACCGCGTCTTACATCATTTACTTCAAGTTCATTAACCCGGCGGCAAGTACCCCTGACAACTGGTTCTTTGGGATCAGTCCGGAAGGGATCGGTACGCTAGGTATGTGTCTGAACTTTGTGGTATCGATTGTGGTGAACAAGGTTACCGCCGAAGTACCGACAGAAGTACAGGATATGGTTGAATCGATTCGTTATCCAAAAGGAGCCGGAGAAGCACAAGAGCATTAATAACAAATCTCTGACGTTGTGCTAGGGTGTGCCCCTTAATCAATACAAAAAACGGAGCGAAAGCTCCGTTTTTTATATTATTAACTGCGATTAGAAGATGCCTTTCTTTTTCACTTTCTGAATACTCGCAATTTGTTGCGATAAATCCATTTCAGGTTCTGGCTCTTCCATTTCAGGTAATGGCTGCCCATTTGATAAGGCTTTTATGAGTTTATTTTGCGCCTTCAATAACGCTTTTAATTCAGCGATTTCTCTGTGCTGACTATGCGTTTTCATTTCAGCAGACAGATTGCTTTGCAGTGTTGATAAATCACTTTCTGACATTGCGTTCTGCGATTTCGCAGCGACGTCTTTTGATTCAAGCAACTCGGTCTTTAATTGCTGGATTTCAGCCATTAGCGGACTGATATCATTTGCAACCTTTAACTCATCAACTAATGCATCGGTATCAATAATTGACGCTGAAGGCTCGGTCGCTTTTAATTCGACTAACTCAGCCTTTAACTGTTGAATTTCAGCCATCAACGGTTTCATATCAACCGCTGCCTTCAGCTCAGAAATCAATGCATGCGTATCAATCGCTGGCGAAGAAGATGCAGAAGATGGTAATGCTAAACCACAGTTTTCCAACTGCTGCTTTAGCGTTTCCATCTTAATATTGTCTTCAGATAATGATCCCGCAAGGCCATTACTAATTACCGGGCTAAGTAAGTAAAGGAACATACCTGACAGATAAATGTTCTTGTGCATGTGCAGACTGTAATGCAGGGCTACGCTTGCACTTGGATCTGACATCATATCTTTACGTTCTTTCGCCCAGTTTTGCATAACGCCGACCGCATAGCGGTCGGTGTTAGAATTGACAGGGTCAAGATAAATTGAGTAGTTAACTCGCTTTAACTGACTATTACTCATCTTCGACCTCAACTAAGGTTTCACGCTCAATGTGAACCTCTTCAACATCGGTGTTGTACAGGCATAGCTCACGAGCCAAAGCTGACTGGGCATCTTTAATCAGTACCACACGCTCGCCTAATGTTTCATAAGCCGCTTGAATCGCAGAATAAACCAACGGCGCACCACCACCAACCAGATAAACACGGTTAGGGTTTTTGGCAAATTTCTTCGCTTCATACGCCACGGCTGAGCCCAGTTCCTGGATCTTAATTTCGATCTTATCAAGAATGGTATTCATCTGTGATTCGTCGTTAACCACTTCTTTAACGAAATCTAAATCGTGACGGCGTTTAATTAATTCGTTTGCCACTAAGTAGCTAGAGTCGCTGTCTGCCGATGCCAGTGCTTTACGCGCCGCATCAGTGACCATTGAAACACCAATTTCGTTATTGCCGTAAATCGCTGAAACATCATCAAATTGGCCAACGACAATCCCCATGTCCAGGGTTGTACCGCCACAGTCAACTACCAGTGAACGTGAGAACTCATTACAATCTGAATTCATCAAGGTTGATAGCACAGCCGGCAGGCTCTCAGGCATCACTTCAACATCGGCAATTTCAAATAGCTCGCCTTTATTTAAGCTGATTTCACGCATCAAGTTCGCTCGTTTCTTGGCGATTTTCTCTTCATTGCGCTGGCAGTCTTCTGAATTATAAAACTCAGTAATCGGCAGTGTGACCACTAACGTAACCGGGCATGGTTTTAAGCCGGTTTGCATCAGTGCATGGTGCACAGCAAGCAGGTTCAGATCATCATATTGATAATCAACATGCGTTGTTTCTAATGCTTTATCTGATGTTGCATCGTAAGTGTATTTCGTTGTACCAATGGTGTAGTTATAAACTTTTTTATCGCGTCGCAACGCAGCACTTTTCCAATCTTTACGGAAAGAGTTTGGAGAAACGAGGGTTTTTAACTGGTTGTTTTCAATCCAGCTTACTTTTACATTTGTTGAACCATCGTCAACCGCAATTTTAAACGCCGATACCGTCATAACTTCACTCACAATAATAATTAGTAACGACCTTTTATGACGATATTCAAATGGTTTTATCGTCATAAAAAGTTAATTACTTTTTAACAAAATACAATGCAACAGGTTTTATTTGAAATAACAAAAACCCAATAAAAATAAGGAAGTACGAGTCTTCCTTAAAAAATCTATAATACTTTCAGCAACATCAACGGGAACATCTGATCATCCACATTCAATAACTTGCGAATAGCTTCAATTCCCAGCCCTAACTTGACGCCGTGGCTTCTTGACCTGTGGTAGGTCTGTACTGCCAGAATGAGGTCATTATCTTGCAGGGGACGCTGAGAAGCAATGGCAACCCACAAGCCCGACAGAAAAAAACTAATCACTAATTCACCATGACATCAAGGCGCGACGCCGGGCGATTAGACTCGGCATATTTTCGTGCTTCGCTAACAGCAGGGCCTTGTGCCTCTAATTGATCTTTACCAAACAGCAACGCCAGCTGATCATCGGCTTCCTTGGTCAAAACCATCATTTCAATACGACGGTTCTTACCGCTTTTCGGATCTTGTTTATTCACCGGCATACGCGCGGCCATCGCTGCCACTTGCAGGATATTCACCACCGGAAGACCGGAGTCGACTAACACCTGGCGGGCTTTCAGTGCCCGAGATCCCGATAAGTCCCAGTTACTGTAATCACGGCGATGAAAAGGGATACTGTCAGTATGGCCACTGATCACCATGCGGTTTTTTATTTGCCCCAGCACCGGTGCAAGATTAAACAGCATATCTTCAAAGAAAGGGGTGATTTCAATACCGCCGCGCTGAAACATAAAATGATCATCATCATCCTGGATCAGAATTCGCAGGCCTTGCGGTACAATTTCCAGCACGATGTTATTAGACGCAGACAGTTCTTTCACCATCTCTTTTAACCCTTTAGCCAGCAACGCCAGCTGTGCGGTTGAAAGGTGTTTACCTGCCAGCATCGAATTTAATTTAGGCCCTCGTCCAGCACTCGCATTGTCATCCCCCTTAGGAATTTGCTGCGCAACAGACGAATCCCGCTTTTCGTTACCATTTGCCGTGATATAAATTGGATTTTCAAATGGCGAGGCATTGCCGTCAAAATCAATGGGATATGGGCTATTGGTGATCTCGAAAATGTTATCGAAAACAGAGGCCGTTTGCAGACGGTTCTGAATTTCAATACGATCTTCTTGGGTGGTGATCCCCATTAACCACATCACCATAAAAAATGCCATCATCGCGATAGCAAAATCGGCAAAAGCGACCTTCCAGGCACCGCCATGATGATCGTCATGATGGCGTCGCGCCCTCTTTTTAACAATAATAACCGGATGATCTTTATTCATGATTTATTATTGCCCTGTCATCCAGTTTTCCATCGTCGCAAAAGAGGGTTTAACCTCAGTATGCAAGACTTTACGCCCAGCATCTAAAGCCAATAATGTTGGCTTACCTTGTGCCTGAGAAACCAAAATGGCAGATACCATATGCATCGCCATCATTTCTTTTTTCACTTGGTTTCCAATGCTCGCGGCAATCGGTTCAAAAACCGCATAACACATTAAAATACCGAAGAATGTACCAACCAAAGCGGCAGCTACTTTTACCCCGATTAAGGCCAAGTCACCACCGATACTCTGCATGGTCACAACGATACCTAATACCGCAGCAACAATACCAAAACCCGGCATCGCTTCTGCTACTTTGCCAAGCGCTTTCGATGGGCGCATTAAATCTTCTTCTAAGGTATGAAGCTCTAACTCTAAGACGGCTTCCAGATCATGGTGATTCATTTTACCCATTGCCATCATCCGTAAATTATCAGTAATAAAACTGATCAATACATTGGAACGTGTTGCTTCCGGGTATTTTTTGAAAATGTTACTATTTTGTGGGTTTTCAATATGATCATCGAGCTTTTTAATGCCGTCTTTACGAATGATTTCGAGCAGCTCAAACATCATTTCGAGTACTGATTTATAATAGTTTCCGCTATAGCCTTTACCAAACATCATTTTCAGACGAGTAAGTGTGTTTTTTAGTACATAGGGTGGGTTTGAGATCACCATTGCCCCAAAGCCAGCCCCAAGAATGATGATAAATTCAGCTGGCTGCCAAAGTGCTAATAATCGTCCAGAGGCATGAATGTAACCATAGACAATGCTTCCGAATACAATGACGAAACCAATAATAACTTGCATGTGACAACTCCGCTAAACTGACTCGCGCCAATCCGTTAACATACTATTTAAACTTTTCAGGGCTTTTTTATGGATCTGACTAACGCGCGCCTCGGTTAACTCAAAAACTAAGCCGATCTCTTTCAGGTTCATTTCATGCTCGTAATAAAAACTCAACATGACTTGTTCCCGTTTCGATAATCGGGCCAAGGCCTGAACCATCGCTTTTTTCAATGCCGCGCGCTCGTAGCTATTACATTGAAAACTCAAACCAAAGAATTGCTCACCATCTTCTTGTAAGGCTTCCATACTGGTAAGGCTTTCAGCTTGGGTATCTACGCGCCGTTGTTGAACGTCTCCCTGCTCAATATCCAATTCGGCTGCAAGTTCTTGATCATTTGGCATACGCCCAAGCTGGCGACCTAAAGCCCGTTCGGCATCTCGCAGTTCATGGCTCTTCTGACGTGCACGGCGCGAACGCCAATCCATACGACGCAACTCATCAAGAATCGCACCGCGGACCCGTTGCACAGCCAGACGCTCTAATGACTCATCATCTTCATCAGAATAACGACGAATAATATCGAGCAGTGCCATTAACCCGATTTGCTCCATGTCTTCTAACGACATCACCGTTGTGACTTGCGCTGTAAGATGGCGAACAACACGCTTAACTAAGCCTGCGTGTTTGTTCACTAACCGCTGTTCACGCGCCTTCTGTCCAAGCTGATGACTTTTTTGATAAGCATGAAGCCCTTGCGCGTCATAAGACATTGCTGCACTGTGCACATCCGCCTCCTTTACTGAATCACCATTTTGGTGATCAGCACTTGATTGATACCATTACTGCTCGCCATATCATTCATGACGCTACGCAGCTTATCGCGCAATGCGACTTGCAGCGGTTTCATCATCCCTGGTTGCGAGAAATCGTTATAATGTTGTTCGCTCAATAAAGTGATCACAGCATTACGAATTACCGGCAGGAAGTCTTGTAGCTTATCGAGCTCTTCCTGGCTGTAACTCATCACCGACATCTCCATCATCAAATAATGAAGACGATCGTCACCCGGTACGCTAACGACAAATTTGTCCAGAGCGAGGAATACCGGTTTTTTAACCATCGCAGCAACCGGTACGTTTGCAACATGCTCAACTCCAGTGATTTTTGCTTGTTGTTGGAAATACCACCAACCTCCAGCCCCTGCCAGAGCAATAAGCAATACGGCCGCAGCAATAATCAGTGGGATTTTTTTATTCTCTTGTTTAGCTTCATCAGCCATAGCAAAACCTTTAAATTTATTTAAATCATGGATTCATAACGGCCAACAGATGTCGTCATTGCTGTACGCTGTTGCGTTTCTTCATTGCCGGTTATGAACTGGTTGGTCATGATTTCAGGCTCATCATGTTGACCTGATTGCTGTTGCGATTGTTGGTACATACCACTTGATACAGAAACATCGGTTAACTGCATCTGGCTACCGTCAAAGTCAAACCGGAGGCGCTCGGCATTGGCAGCCAATGCTTCACGTAATTGCGGGTGCGCCGCGGTAAAATGAACCGAGACTTTGTCACCATCAAGGCGCAGGTTGACATCTAAACGACCCAGCTCTGGCGGATCTAACCGTACATGGGCATGTTGAATTTGATCGCTTTTGCTCAGCTGTAAACGAGAACGAAGTTGCTCAACAAGATCACGGCCCCATTCCGGCTTGGTAATATCAACACTCGCCTGAAGCTGTTGGGTCACACTGGAAGAAGCAGCAACCAGTTGTGACGGGCTCTGGCCGTTAAGCCCCTGGCTGGCATTACTATTAATGTTATTTGTCACGTTCATCGCCAATGACGATAATGTTGATGAGGTAGAGGTTGATGCAGACAGCAGCGTGTTTGCTAACTTATCCATCAATGCACTCTCATTGGTTGCCATCGGATGATCCGCAGACAAAACCGCCCCATCTCGCGACATCACAGCATTCTTAGACAGTATAAAAGAGCCATCGCCAGCTTTAGCCTGCGCAAAGGAACCATCACCAGCTTTAGCCTGCGCAAAAGAACCAGATTTCTGAGTCAGAAATTGCTGCACTCTTTCTAATAAATCCGCTTTATCTGTGCCTTTTACCGGTTCTTGTCCCGCTAACATTGCCAGTAATTGATCAGCTTGCTGGTCAAGTTCTTGCCCGGGTAATGGATTCATACCCGATAAAGATTGCGCCAGGGGCATCGCCGTTGTCGCCGAAGCTAAAGCAGGAGCCGTTGATGTCGCTAATTGCTGCGCCAGTTCCAGCGCTTCCGAACCCGCGGTTCCCGCCTCGCCATTGGCTAACTGACCATTCACTAACAAAGGCGCTTGTTGACTTGCCGCAGGGTTTGCTACTTGCGCCAATAACTGCTCTATCTGCAGTGCCAGCTCTTCAGCTGAAGGTAACGCTTGACCATCCGCTTCCGCGAGATCTTCCTGTTGCTCTGGCTGTTTATTTATCTTTTGCTCAAACTGAGCAAAGCTCATCGGCTCGGCATCCAGCTCATTGGGCTTAACGTCAGACGTTGCTGCCGATGAAGAAGCCGTATTTGAGCTGATGTTTTTTGTTGCTACATGTTGCGCTGGGCTATTGGCTGAAATTTGCATGTCACTCATTCATTAACTGTTTTGCAAGTACGCAAGTACGCCTTCTTTATTACATTCTTGCTGCTTGATCTGCTGCTGGGTTTGCGTTTTCTCACGCTCACCCTCGGCGATCATGGTGCTATAAAACTGATTCAACCGTTGTAGCTGCTGCTTATCCGCTACAGACAATGGCTGTTGTTTCATTTTCGGGATAGCACGCTGCAACTTGCTGTCTAGTGCTCCAAGGGTTTCCCAGTCTTGCTTCGCTAACGCTTTTTCAAAACTGTGATAAATCCCTTGAAGTTGCTGCTCAAGACTCATTACCGACCTGAACCCGGTTTGGCTTAAGTACCACCCAACCTTCAAGAATATCGGTAATTAAGCGGGTCACTTCATCAATACCTTCGAGTTCATCATTGATATTGGCTTCGAACAGACGGCGGCCGCAATAATCATATAAACGGAACAGTTCGACGGTGACATCGCCACCTTTTTCTTCATCTAATACCGAGCTAAGACCATTTAAAATGTCGAGGCATTTTGAAATAGTCATGCCTTTATCAGCAACCTGGCCGCGTTCCATAAAACCACGGGCACGGCTTAAATTATCCAGCAGGCCTTCCAGCAACATCTGGATCAGACGGTGCGGGCTGGCAGCCGCTGCTTGGGCATGGTTTTGCGAGTGTTGGTAGGCACCTAGGCCTTCTTGATTCATCATTTCTTGTGCTTCACTCTTGCTACATCAACATGCTGACCAGCATGCTCTGAGTCTGGTTCATTTGGGCGATTTGGCTGTCCATTCGCGCGTAATAAGCTCGTAATGACAGGACTTTTGCTTCCATTCGTGAATCCAATTTTTCACGATCTTCCGCAATCTGCTTATTGCTGTACTCCAGCAGATCAATGCGGCGATCGTAGGTACCACCATTTTTGTGGTAATCATCAAGGATCACCATCATCTCATCCATCATGCCGGTCTGAACACCGTCACCTATAAACAGCTTGGAGACCGCCTCGAAGTCATCTTCTAACGCCTTGTCCAGCTTCTTCTGGTCAATTTCCAGCGTACCCTGGCGGGTGGTGGTAATGCCCAACTGAGACAGGGTGTTATAGGTTGATGCGCTGTATTCATCACCAATCACGCCACGCAGACGGCTGACCATACTCCGTGTTGCGGAGTCGCCTGACAGCGCCGCTGCGCCGTCTTCACTCGACTTGGTATAGGTATTAACGGTTTCAATGATCTTGTTATAGTCATCAACAAACGACTTGATGGTGCTGTTGACCGACGCCTCATCGCGTTCGACCTTGACGTTAACGGTCTCTCCGGGTTTGTTGATGGCTTTTAAATTAAGGGTGATACCATCGATCACGTTTTCCATTTTATTCGATGCCGAAGTCAGCTCCATAGAGCCGAATTTCACCGTGGCATCCAGGGCACTCTGCAGCGATTTCTGACCATTTTCGGGCAAAGCAAGATCCAGGGCATTACCTTTGATATCTGCCGGCGCTATCGCCACCGTGATAGCCCCTATGGCATTCGCCACACCGGTATCTTTGCCGTTCAACACCATGCTGATACCATCGCCGGAGCGCACCAGGGTGGCTTTCACGCCATCATTGTCCGGATCGTTATTGATCGCTGCCTGTAACTCTTCGACGGTCACACCATCATTGGTCAGACGGTCGATCTTATCCTGGTAGCCTTGCTGCTGGCTGGTATAGCTATCCAGCCGGGTCTGATCAAAATCCGGATTGGCGGAATTGGTCAGCATATCGCTAATCGCCGCCGCATCTGCCACCACATCTAAGCCATGCTTATCAGCAATATCTTGGTAAACCTGATCTTGGTGAGCGGTTTTCTTGTCCCCCTCAGCAGTGATCAAATCGCCTTTCACGGTAGCAATATCTATGCTGACCGCACCAAAGCTGATGGTCCCCTGATTCAGAGTACTGCCTTCGCTCACCTTAAACAGCTGCTCGCGGTGGGCCTGCGCCAGCTGGGTGACTTCGAAGCTGTACTCCCCCGCCACGGCATTGCTGTCTACGGTTGCCGACAGTACATCTTCATTACTTAACACCGCCTTTAATTTTTCGAGTTCGCGGTTGGAGTTAAGATCTTCGACCTTGTCGCGGAAGCTGTTAATGGTGAACTGGATCTCTTTCAGCGCATCCATCTCGGCACTGTTCATGCCCTCTTGGCGATTGAGCTGATTATCTTTAGGGGCGCGTTCTGCCCCCACGATCGCACCGATCATACTTTCGTAATCAATACCTGAACCTAACCCTGTCATTAACATGATTTACTCTCCGCCAAGGGGTGTATTCGCCTATTTCCGCTTTACTTGCATGTACAGAAAAACAGTGCACAAACACATTGTTCCGACGACAATAAAGCAAAAAACGTACCACATTTAATTTATTGATTTTAAAGGAAGTGGTCGATTTATAAAGGCTGGATAAAAAGAAAGCGGAAGTAATACTTCCGCTCTGGTAGATATGGTAGATATGGTAAACCGTGGCTTACCACAGGCTGACTACGAAAATTAACGTAGTAGCTGAGAAACCATGCTTGGCATCTGGTTGGCTTGTGAAAGCACAGTGATACCCGCTTGCATCATGGTATTCTGCTTGGTCATGTTGGCAGATTCTGCTGCGATGTCGGCATCCATGATGCGGCCCTTAGCCACAGACATGTTTTCAGCGATGTTGCCCAGGTTGTTGATCGTTGACTGGAAACGGTTTTGCGTCGCACCCAGGTCAGCACGAATCGAACCTACATTTTCAATCATTGCATCAATTTCTTGAATTGCCGTTTCAGAGCTAGCAACCGTATCAACTTTGCCTAGCGAATCAGTCGCTAGTGATGCGCTGTCTACTTTTACGTTGATAACGTTTGGATCAGCGAAACCTGTAGAGGTTACGCCCGCCGTATCCATTGCTGTTTTCAGTGCAGCCATGCCGTTAATACCGGCACCGTCTACGTCTGCAACAATACCAGAACCATCAAGTTTAGCAGTAGAGCCTGTCGCGGCCGCGGCTAGAGCAACTAGGTCTGACTGCTCTTGTGTTAGAGTAACTGCAGCTAGATCATCGGCAATATTGAATGTTGTTACACCAAGCGCCTTGTTCATTGCCGCCGCTTCAGGTGCAGTTAGATTACCAGCAGCACCTAATTTAGCCGCACCAGTTGCAACGGCACCCGCTTCTGTATCATCAATGCCACCGAGCGCTGCCTTCACATCAGCGATAGCCTTAGTTGCATCCTCCTGCGTCATTGCAGCTGCATCTTTAGGATCAACATCTGCACCCACCTGGAAATCAACACCAGTAGACAGCTTGTCAAACAGCTTCTCGCCTTTACCGAACGTCGTTGTGTCTACGATACGATCCAGCTCTTTGCTCAGCGCCTGGAATTCTTTATTCAGTGCAGCACGGTCAGAATCTGAGTTAGAACCGTTTTTAGACTGCACAGCCAGATCTCGCTGACGCTGCAGGATGTTAGTGAACTCTTGCAGAGAGCCTTCAGCCGTTTGCGACATAGAGATACCATCGTTGGCATTACGCTGCGCTACTTTCAGACCGCTTACCTGAGAGTCCATACGGTTAGCAATCTGCAGACCCGCGGCATCATCTTTTGCACTGTTAATACGCAGGCCAGTAGACAGGCGTTCCAGAGAACCGTTCAGTGAGCCTTGAGTGCTCATAAGGTTGCGCTGTGCATTCATTGATGCAAAGTTAGTGTTGATGGACATCGCCATGATGAGTATTCCTCTAATTCGGTATAAAAATGTTATTTTTAATTAAACAAGCAACATCTCTATCGGGGCGATGTAGACATTGCTTCTCTGTCGTTACCTTTTTAATGCGACCCATCTTTTTAATTGCTTAAACACTTTTTCTGATTTTTTACACCATTCTGAATAACGGTGAGATTGCTCCCAACGTTCAGGCCGAGCGCTTATCTGTGAGTGGCTGACGACTATCCAATAACGTTTTTTATCCCAGATAGCAAAAAAGCGAGCCAAGGCTCGCTTTTTTATGTCACGACTGATGTCGTCGTGGACGTTACGTTGAAGTCAGGTTAATAACGGCTAGGGCTCTAGCAATGCAACCACATTATGGCGCGAGGCATTGGCCTGGGCGAGCAAGGTCGGCACCGCATTATCAAGCAGCTGCAAAGAGACATTATTCGGCGCTTCTAACCAGCTGGCTTCAATCACCCCTTCATCGTTCATCACCCCGGACTTCATCATATTGGTTGCCACCAACCGCTCTAAGTCCTGGCTAACCTGATGTTGTACTTTGCTGATATGCGCCAATGATTGCTGCACTTTTTGCATCATCCGTTCAATATCGGCCAACGCCTTACGGGTTGATTGCGGTTTGCCAAATTCCAAATCTTGCGGTTCTACCGCCGTTTTATCCCGTTGCTCAAGTTTGGCTTTTACTGGATTGCCTGCGGGTAAGATTTGTCCGCCACCAGACATCCAGACCCCTTGTTTCACTTCGGGCCATTGCGCCTTGGGGATACTGAAGGCCAGGTCGCCATATTTATCGACATCGACCTGAATACTACGGGGTGCCAGGGCTTTATTAAATTTATCGGCAATCTCGTGATTATTTTCATCGTTATCAATCCGGATGCGAACAGAGCTTGGGGTACCGGAGTCAAACTGAAACCGTAAAATTTCATCTTGCTTGCGCATAGTATTTAAGCGCATGCCTTTAAAAGAAAATTCTTCTTTGGACTGTTCGCCACTCAGACGCGGGGTCAGATCATGATGCAGTACCGGTTCGCCTTCGTATTTGGCTTCACGGGTCAGCTTGGTCAGTTTGTTTTTCAACTGATGAAGCGACTGCTGCAGCTGATCTTTTTTACCTTCTTGTGCATTCAGCGAACGGCGTGCTAACTGGCGCATTTGCCCCAGCATATCACTGGCATTTTGCAGGGCTTTCTGCGCACTTTGTGCTTGTGCAGCTTGTTGATGCGCCTGGCTGGTTTGCACCAATAAACTGCGGCGCTTACCGCTTGCCGCCGAGTGCTGTTGTTCTTGTTTGGATTTTTTTTCAACAACTTTCGCGACGGCAGCCACCGGCTGTTGCTTCGCAACGCGATCTGTTTGGGTACTGTCACTACTGCGCAGCGTACTATGGCTGGAGGTTATTTGATTAACCAAGGTGGCCTCATTTTTCAGTTAGCGGAGCCAGTTCTAGCTCATTCGGGTCGCCCCGATCACATCAATTTAAACAGGGATAAATTTTGGATTTTACTGTAGGTCATCTGCGTTGCCTGCAACGCGGCCATTTGAGAGTTCATTTCTAAAATAGCTTCACTGTAATCCAGATCTTTCACATCACCGATCAACTTACTGTTCACCAGCTTGTTATCTTCGTGAGAACCTTGCACCATGCTCAGGGCATTACGCTGACCGCCGACTTCCGTCAAAGCACGGTTGATTGAATTTAATGTGCCATCAAGATCACTTTGGGCAGCGGTCACGCTGGCCGTTAGGCTGGCACCTTCAATCGCCGGGTTACGTAAATCCGTGATGGCTTTATCAAGGGCGTTGAATATATCACTTCCACCACTAAAGAAAATATCTTCTGCGGTCTGGTTGGCCGGAATACTCATCGATTCGGCCACTTTTACCATACGCTGATCGCCATTGCCACCGTAAACATACTTACCGGTTGCCGGATCTTTGGCTATTGGCTGGGTATCTGTCATCGTACCCGCAAAAATGTAATCACCGTTGGGGTTTTTGCTGTTTGCAATATCGGCCAACTGATCAAGCAGCGATTCTAATTCTGTCGCGATGGCTTCACGCCCTTCCATGGTACTGTTACTGGCATTCGATACACTGGCGACCAACTCTTGGGCGCGTAATACCGCATTATTTGACCCATCAAGGTGCGATTCGGTCTTACCCAGTTGCGCTTCAAGGTTGGTAATATTTTTCTGGAACTGGCTGATATTGGCCTGTTCGCGATCCAGCATCATTAACTGCACTGAACCCAGCGGATCATCAGATGGTTTGAGCATCTTCTCGCCCGAACTCATCTGCATAAATGATTTGTTCACCCCGGTCGTTGAACTTTGCATGCTGGTTAGCATAACGGTATTAAGCTGGGCTGTACTTAAACGCATGTCTCTTTCCTTTTCTTTTAATACCGATTAACGAAACATCGACAGGGTGACATCAAACAGCTGTTGCGCGGTTGAAATGACTTGCGCATTGGCCTGATACATCTGGGTGTAGGTCATGATACTCGCGGCCTCTTCATCGAGGTTTACCCCGCTAATGCTGTCGCGATCACCTTGAGCTTGCCCCACTAATGCTTTTGATGCTTCGGTATCTGCTTCAACTTGCGCGGTTTTGATCGCCCAGTCACCGGTTAAACCGGTGTAACCGCTATAGATAGATTTACCATCTAATGCTGCGATAGCGGTTTGATATTTTTCAGCTTCTTGAGGCGTGAGTTTAGTCGGATCAATCGATACCGACTTATTTTTCAGATCAATCAGCTGTTGCAGATTTTCACTGTTGCCGGGCTCGCCTGCTTTTGAGGCAAAAGCGAGTTCATTGGGATCATTAACCAATAACGTTAAATTTTTAGCGGCACCTTCAATGCTATCAACCCCGCCAAATACGGCTTTACCCGGGTCACCATTAAGATCAAAACCCGCTTGATGCGATTCATTAAACTGAGTGGCAAAGCTGTATGCCATCACATCTAATTCATGCTGCAGCTCTTTGAGTTCACCATCACGATAGCTAATCAAGCCGCCAATGGTGCCCCCGGTATCCCCATCAAGCGCTAAGGTGCCATTACCTCGTTGCAATGATAGTGAACCATCATTGTTTTGTTTCAACTCGCTGGCACTACCACCACTGACTAACGGTTGCCCTTTATCAAGGGTGATACTAACTGTGCCGTCATCACTGTACATGGTATTGACATCCATCAGTGCCGATAGCTCGCGGATGGATTCATCTCGGGCATCGAGCAAGTCAGTCATGCTTTTACCACTGGCACCGGCATCACGAATACTTTCGTTCATGCTGGCAATGCCCGCAATTAAGGTATTGGCTTCAGATACCGAGGCATCTAACTGCCCGCCCACTTGCTTGCTTTGGCTATCAAGCTGCGAGTTCAGGTTATTGAAACGCTGCACCATAGATTGGCTTTGACTAACAATAGTCTGGCGAAATGCGACATCTTGAGGGGCGGCAGACGCTTCACTTAATGAGGCATAAAAACGGTCTAAGCCGGTATTAATATTGGTGCTGTCATTATTAAGCAGAATCTCAGTTTTCTGCATATATTGAGAGCTGATTGCGTTGAATCCCCATGAGCCTTTCTGTTTATAGATCTGCTGATTGAGATAATTATCGGCCATCCGCTCAACACTGCTGACACCGACACCGGCACCTTGGGAGCCAGTATCCATCTGAGCACCAAACCCGACACGCTGACGGCTGTAACCTGGCGTCATCGAGTTAGCAATGTTATGCGCTGTGACTGAAAGCCCCGCATTGGAGGCATTCATGCCTGATAAACCGATATTAATTAAGCTCATAGTTCTTCGTCATCAAAATGGTTATTAAGTTGCTGAGACAAGGGCGTACTATCGCGCCACCAATGTGGCTGTGATGCTTTACTGTAAGGGCGTTCGGTTTCATTGAATACCGGACTCACCGCACCCGACGGTAAATGGAGCCCGGAAGGCATCGCCTCACCCTGTACATTAACAGCGACCAGTTGTTGCTGCGGCTTAAATGCTTCATGCTGGCCAAGTTGTTTGACCAGCATATCGGCAATGCCTAAGCTCTGCCGGTGACTCATTTCAACCGCAATCTGGCTGTCGTGCATCGAACGATAGAACTTCTGCTGGCGGCTGTTAAACACCCCTTCTTCTTCATCTTGCATCGCATCCGATGCCTGACGCATGTGCTTCAATACCGTCTGTAAAAACACGGCTTCAAACTGCCCCGCCGCTTGTTCTAACGCTTCTTGCTTATCTGTATTGGCTTTGATGTTCTGAATACTGGTTAAGTCGTTATACAGCGCGGGGTTATTTTCATTATCAATAATTTTCATTACAACACCACCAGCTCACCGTCTAATGCTCCGGCTTCATCTAATGCGATCAGAATGGCCATGAGATCGTTGGGGGTGGCGCCAAGGCTGTTGACTGCATCTACAATGGTTTGCAGGGCAGTACCTTCATCGCTGTCAGGCCAGATAAACACTTTGCCGCGTTCCTGATCAATCGAGACATCAGATTCGGGGGTCACCGTTGTATTGCCACGACCAAAGGCATTGGGCTGACTGACATTGGATTTTTCCAATACACTCACTGTCAGATTACCGTGGCTGACTGCGGCAGTATGTACTTTGACATTCTTACCCACCACTATGGTGCCGGTTCGGGCATTAAATACCACCCGTGCCGGACGCGGGCCGGTTTCAATGTCTAAATTTTCAAGCATCGCCAAGAAAGTCACACGCTGACTCGGATCATGCGGGGCACGCACATTTATACGCGCATGGCTTTGCGCCAACGCGACATCGGGGCCAAAGAGTTTATTGATCTCTTTTTCGATGTTTCGAGCCGTGTTAAACCCTGGTTTCTTCAAATTAAGAACAACCATTGAAGCGGTTAAAAACGAGGATGAAATTTCACGCTCAATAATACCGCCATTGGGAATTAAGCCCGCGGTGGGAATATTAATGGTGATACCGCTACCACCACTGCCTTGCGCTACCACACCACCAACCACAAGGTTACCTTGGGCAACGGCATAGATCTGACCATCGGCCCCTTTTAACGGCGTCAGCAACAAGGTACCGCCACGCAGGCTTTTTGCATCACCAATCGATGACACCGTGATATCTAAAGACTGGCCTTTACTGGCAAGGGCTGGAAGGGTGGCATTAACCGCCACCGCTGCGACGTTCTTTAATTTCGGATCAACATTAGCCGGTAACTGAACACCAAACTGGCTCAGCATGTTTTTAACCGACTGTGAGGTAAATTTGGTCTGGCTTTTGTCACCCGTGCCACTTAAGCCCACAACCAAGCCATAACCGACAAGCTGGTTCTCACGGATCCCTTGAATATCAACCACACTTAACAATGGTTGCGCTTGAAGCGATAACGGACACAGAATAAGGAGTAAACCAATAAGGTGTTTTTTTATAACCATTAGATTGGGAACCAAGAGCTATTAAAGAATCGAGATAACCAGCCAGCTTCATTCGCATCAGCGAGTGCTCCCCGGCCAGAATAGGTAATTCGGGCATCACCCAAACGCTGGGAAGAAACACGGTTGGTGCCGTCGATATCATCGACCCGTACCAGACCTGACAGACGAATATATTCATCGCCCTGATTGAGCTTCAGCCACTTTTCACCACGAATTCGCAGCACACCATTAGGCAAAACTTCTACCACCATCACGGTGATACTGCCCGAGAGTGAGTTTTGCTGTGAGCTGGATGAAGACCCTTTAAAGTCACGCTCAGCGTCAAGGGAAAACTGCCCTTTCGGTTGTACTTTCCCGGCAATCATTGGAACGGCAATCTCGACATTACTGTCTTTACCGTAACTGGTACCTGCCTTTTTACTGGAGCGAGTCTGCTCAGCAAGCTCAACCGTTAAAATATCTCCGAGACGAAAGGCCCGGCGATCCTGGAACAGGGCCATACCATAGTTGGCACTGAACAGACTGCCATCAGGGTCAACGGTATATTCAGGGAACGCCATGTCGGGCACATTCTCTTTCGGCTGCACATCAACAAAGCTTGAGACTGGCGCACACCCCGTCAGAAACAGAGTACCCAGTAAAAAAATAACGCGTAACATGCCGCTATACTCACATTGATTGACTGACGAATTTCAGCATTTGATCGGCACTTGATACCACTTTGGCATTCATTTCATACGCACGTTGGGTGGTGATCATATTGACCATTTCTTCGACAACGTTAACGTTTGAACCTTCAAGGCTAAACTGACTGATTTGACCTAAACCGTCTTCGCCTCCCACACCTTCAATCGGTGCGCCAGATGCGCCGGTTTCTCTAAATAAGTTACCGCCCAGCGACTCTAAGCCCGCAGGGTTGGCAAAGTTCGCCAGGGTGATCTGACCGATTTCTTGCGGTTGCGGATCATCAGCCGTTGAGATTGAGACCATGCCATCGGTACCAACACTGAAGTTGGTCGCATTTTCCGGGATCTCGATATTTGGCATTAACGGTAAACCCGCAGCCGTCACCATCATGCCTTCTGAATTACGGTGGAACTGACCATTACGGGTATAACCGGTATTACCATCGGCCAGCTCAATCTGGAAAAAACCAGAACCCAGCACGGCTAAATCGGTTGGTTGTTCCGTATTTTGGTAAGCCCCCGTTTTCATTAACTTTTGAGTACCAATGGTGCGTACGCCGTTACCTAATTGCAGACCGCCTGGGTTTTCATTTTGCTGGTCGGTCATTGCACCCGGCTGTTTTTTCATTTGATAAAACAGATCTTCAAATACAGCGCGATCTTGTTTAAAGCCCACTGTATTGACGTTTGCCAGGTTATTTGAAATAACCTGCATTTGGGTATCTTGTGCCGCAAGACCAGTTTTACTGACCCAAAGAGCTGCGTGCATGTGTATTACTCCTGAAAAGTACTATTTTCTCTACGAACTGTTTTATCGACGAACTGTTTTATTAACGGAGGTAAATTAGCTACCGCGAACAATTCGGTTACCCGCGCTCGCTAAGTCTTCCGCGGTTTTCATCATTTTGATTTGAAACTCAAAATTTCGAGACAAAGACATGTTGTTAATCATCGATTCAACCGCATTGACGTTACTGGTTTCAATGTAACCCGAGGCAACGGTTACGTTCTCATCTGCTTCTGCCTGACCACCTTGTCCCGCAACACGGAATAAACCATCTTCGCTTTTACGCAAACCGGCCAAATCGGGCTTCACCAGCTTTAATTGCCCCACTTCCTGAACCAGGCTGCTACCTGACGGCACGATAGAAATGGTGCCATCAGCGCCGATATCTAACTGTTGATATTCAGGGATCACTATAGGGCCACCGGTGCCCAAAACAGGGCGGTCGCCCAACATCAATGTGCCTTCGGCATCTAAGTGAAAGTTACCTGCCCGGGTATAAGCTTCGTCATTGTCTCCGGCTTCAACCGCAAAAAAACCGTCACCGCGAATCGCTATATCAAACGGATTATCAGTATGCTGTAAGGCGCCATTTGAAAAGTCGGTTCCACCCGCTCGTGCTGCGACCAGAGTTCGGCTCTCAAAACCATTACCTTTTACTGCCACACTTTCAGCTTGTTCAATATCGGCACGGAAACCCGAAGTGTTCACGTTAGCGAGATTATTGGCATGCACCTGCTGCGCCATCATTACGCGGCTCGCACCTGACATGGCAGTAAATAACATCTTATCCATTTGCTATGCTCCGGTTACAGGTTCTGGAACAGAATTTGAGTCATTTCCTGAGACACTTTGATGGTCTTAGCATTCGCTTGGTAGTTACTTTGTGCCGACATCAAATTCACCATTTCACTACTCAAGTCAACGTTCGAGTTTTCATACATGCCGGTACGAACATCGCCAAGCTGACCCGTACCTGGTGCACCAACAAGAGCTGAACCAGAAGAGAAACTTTGGGTCCAGCTGGTATTACCCGCTTGCTGCAAACCTTCCTGGTTAGGGAATCGGGCAAGGGCAACCTGGCCTTGCACTTTGGTCTGGCCGTTAGAATAACGGGCATATACGCGACCATCAGCCTCGAAATACCAACCCGCAACCTGGCCTGGTGCGTGACCATCCTGGCTGTTTTTAGTGATTGAGAATTCGCTGCCAAACTGGGTGGTTTCTGCCACATCAAACAGAATGGTCTGTTTAGCTGAACCGTTCTTTGGGGTGAACGTTAAATCAAAGTTATTAGTCGCCGGCGGTATCGGTGTCGTTAACTTACCGTTAGCGTCAAAACCCAATGTCGTTTTCTGAGCGCTCGCCTTATCACCGTCAACAACATAGTTAACATCCCACGCGTTATCAGCAGTTTTAACATAATACTGCGTCACTTCATGCTCGGCACCTAAGGAGTCATACACGGTAGTGGTCGCACTTGAGGTAAATGTCGAAGGGTCTTCCGGATCAAATGTTTTTGCCGGATCAATCGCAGGAGAATTCGCATCTAAATTCACCCCCATATTCACTTTAGTTGAACTTTTTGCCGGCATTTCACCCGTCGCAACCGCCAGGTCAGTAATACTACCGGTTTGAATTTGACCACTGTCGGTCACGCCATAACCCTGCAGACGGCTGCCGTCACTTGCGACCAAGTAGCCATCCTTATCAAGGTTAAACACACCGTTACGAGTGAACATATCCTGGCCATTGTTTTCAACCATGAAGAAACCTTCACCGCTAATTGCCAAATCACCGTTACGGCCTGTCGGTGTGGTCGTGCCGTTTTTGAAGCTCTGACGAACAGCAGCAACTTCCACACCGTTCATCTCACCGCCACCAAACTCAGGCGCGTAGATATCCTGGAACTCAGTACGTGACGATTTATAACCGGCCGTACCAACGTTGGCAATATTGTGGCTGATAGAGTTCATTTGTTCGGAGGTCGCTATCAGACCACTCATACCGATATTCATAGACATAACCGTTGTTACCTTTTTGAATTGTTTTGATTTTTTAAATGGTTTTAAGCTGTAATTTCACGCATATCGAACATAGACATCTTGCCAAGACCTTTTAAGCTCAGCATGATCGTGCCGCCGTCAGAAGGGATGTTGACCGATTCAACGTCGGCGGCAATCATCATTTTCTGGGTCCAGGCGCTATCGCCTTGTTCAGCAACCACTTCAAAGGTATAAGTACCCTTTCCTAGCTTGTCGCCATCAATCTTAAATTCAGCCATGCCAGTAGCCTGTGGCCCCAATTTAATTTCATCAACCACTTTGCCGTCTTCGCCATAAACCATGACTTTGGCGGTATCTGCTGGTTGATCAAATTGCACACGACCATCAATAATCTGACCTTCTGAAACATCTACCTCTTGGTTTGCTTCCATCAATACTTTCTTGCCCACTAAATTGGTGGCTTGAAGCATTTCAAGGTTCGTAATGCCAATGTTCATGTTCATCATGCCCGTTTTGACGCCTTCCAGACTTTCCACCGCAGACATCATGCCAAGCTGGGTGAGGTACTGTGTACCATCGGCCGGCTCTAGGGGGTTCTGGTTTTGGATCTGCGCCACCATCATGGTAAGAAACTCATTACTGGTCGGATTCATGCCATTACCAGCCACTTGCTGGCTGTTTTGTTCAGTCGAACCATGGCTGTATTGGCTAACGGTATTAACGTGGGGCAAACTCATTTACGGCTCCTAACTTGTCTGGCCTAGACGTAAAATGCTTTGTTGCATGCTGCGCGCCCGGCTCATTACATCAACGTTGGTTTCAAAGTTACGTGCTGCGGCCATCATGTCAGCCATTTCTTCAACCACATTAACGGTGGAATAAAACACATAACCGTCGTTATTCGCTTTAGGGTGATTTGGTTCATAACGGCGACGTAGTGGTTCTGTACTTTCAATGACGTCATCAACCTGTACTTTCGCACCGGGTACCTGACTGTCCATATCGGTCATCACTGTCGAAAAAACAGGGCGCTTGGCGTGATAACCCGTTTTATCTGAACCAGAAACAACATCGGCATTGGCTAAGTTACTCGCTACAGTATTTAGGCGAATGGTTTGAGCCGACATAGCAGAACCTGCAATATCGTATATTGTGGAAAATGACATCGTAATTACTGTCCGTTAATGGCTTGCTTTAAGCCGCTAATTTTCATATTCAAAAAACTCATGCTGGTTTCAAATGCCATGGCATTTGACGCAAACTTTGCTTGTTCAATACCCAGTTCGACCGTATTACCATCTTGTGTTGGTTGTTGTGGATTGCGGTATAGCAATTCAGTACTTGGCGCTTGCGAACGGTAGCGAGCCTGATGCTTTGCCCTTGCCTCGCCTGCAATTTGGCTCATCGCATCTTCGAAGCTAATATCACGAGCTTTATAATTTGGGGTATCAACATTGGCGAGGTTACCTGCCAATACTTTTGCGCGTTGTGTTCGAAACGCCAATGTATTAGGGTGTACCCCTAATGCTTGCTCAAAATTTATTGCCATACTACAAACCACATGATGATGGTGAAACCTTACCAACATTAGCAATATTCATGCCGCAATTTAAATCAAATAATATCAACAACTTAATGGTACAAAGACGTGCAATCAACAACAAAGCGGAAGTGTCACTTCCGATCGGAAATGGTATTGATTGCGGCCTTGATAGTAGGGGGCGGAATTAGTCTCACCTCTGCAGTGCAAGCCGCCACCAGGCACATTGAGCAAGTCACCCAAACAACCGCTAAGACCGAACGTGCGGTTAAGCGTTATCTGGAACAAAACGTTCGTCGTTATGCCGCGACATTAGGTAGTCGAGATTACAAAATAATCTTGCAGCCATTATCTGACATTCCAGATTGTGATACTCCGGTTAGCCAATCTTTAAGCAATCCACAGCAACCTGCAGGACGATTAACGGTCACATTGGAATGTCAGAAGCCAACCTATTGGAAAGCCAGGGCAAAGGCCGAAGTAGCAATTTATCGCCAATTGGTTGTGGCCAAAGATACCTTAAATCGCCACCAAACAATCACGCCTGCAATGCTGAGTCTGAAACGCAGTGATGTAGCCTATTTACGCCACGGGTATTTCACCGCCAAAGAAGCGCTTACCGGACTGGCGAGCCGACGAAAAATTGTGGCCGGTAAAATTATCAGCCCTAAAATGGTCGAACTGCCGGAATTAGTTCAGCGTAATGATGGGGTACTCATTGAGGCTACATTTGGAGAGATGAGTGCCACGATGAAAGGGGTGGCGTTGGAATCAGGCGTGAAGGGTGATTCAATTCGGGTACGTAACCTCTCTTCACAAAAAGAGATTTACGCCATCATTGTGGGGCCTCAAAAAGTCAGAACCAACTTTTGATGCTAATATTCCACCCTCATTTGGGTAATGAAAAATAATTTAAGAGTTCCTCTCACTGGTCGCTCTTATCTCTATAACCGCAACTACTGTTTTATGTGAACACTATGATTGGAAAAGTATCTCATTCACAGCCGATGGTTTTGCCACCGGAAGTGACAAACAAAACAACAAAATCTGGTACTTCAAATGTCGCCCAGGTTGAGCTGAGCAGTGCGTTAAAATCGCTGCAGTCGGCAAAAACATCAATGGATAAAACCAGTGATGTCGACATGAATAAAGTCGCTGAAATGAAAGCACTGCTAGGCAGCGGAAAAGTATCCGTTAACCTTGATAACTTAGCTGGCAGCATGCTCGATTTTTACCAAGACAACGAATAATCACACACGATCAAACCGTAAAATAAGGTAATAACGTATGGCCACTCAAGCTGAATTGGTTAAAGCACTTATCACTGAGCTGGCGCAGGATGTGAAAAGCTATCAACAACTAGCCCAACAACTTAAGCATCAACAACGGTTACTACAAAATCGTGATAGTAAGGCGTTGTTAACCCATAACACCGATCTTCAGCAGCTAATGTTACAGTTAAGCCGTCATGCCCAACGCCGTGGTGAACACCTGATTGCCCTTGGTGTGACTGCTGATGATGCCGGAATGAAGCGGTTGCTCACGGCATTACCAACCCAATATAATCAGCAAGGTCGCCAGTTATGGCAGCAATTGTATGAACTTACGTTGCAGTGCCAAGAGATGAACAATGCGAATGGCCGTTTACTGGCACAGCAAAAGCAAATGATGGATAAGCTATTAAAACCAGAACAACAATACAGCTATAGCCCAAACATTTAATGCTGATGTGCCGATTTTGTTGCACCACCTTTTTTTGTTGCACTGCCGCTCATGAGCGACGATGAAAGAAGCGGTTGATCGATAATTCATCAAGCACTTTTTGCTCTTGCTTATCTCGTTGATATTGAATTTTCGTTAACCGCTTATCAATGATTTTAGTGCTCATTTGAACTTGGCAGTGTTGCTTGACCAGGCGTTCATTCATACTGCGCAATTCCACCTGCGATAACGCAAGCTCTTGGCGTTGAAGATTGGTCAGATTGTCGAGCTGATGCCGGAAACGACCAATGCCTTTCAATAACAGAGCCGATGCCTGACTGCCGCTGGCAACACTATACTGCCCCGACAAATCTTCTAACAAGGTTAAACGTTGCTGATGAGCATGCATCTGCTGATTAAGCTGCCCCTGCTGCTGCTGCAGCTCGTCAAATTTACGCTGCTGTTGGTCGCGCCAACTTTGCACTATTTTGACTCGCTTCATCATAGGTTACTGCCCTCCGGTCAACTGCATTAACTGCTGCTGACTATCCGCGAGAAGTACCCGCTCATTCATCCCCTGCTGCAGAAAACCACAGATCTCAGGATAATAATGTACTGCCATATCGAGGTTTTGATCTTGCCCTTGCTGGTACCCGCCAAGCGAAATCAAATCCTGAACTTGACGATAACGGGCATACAACTGCTTAACCCGTTGCGCTTTTTGTAACTGCTCAGGTGCGACCACCTGTGGCATTGCGCGACTGATTGACTGTTCAATATCAATTGCCGGGTAATGGCCTTGTTCGGCTAATTCCCGGTTTAAAACGATATGACCGTCCAAAATCGCTCTGGCAGCATCAGCAATCGGATCCTGCTGATCATCACCTTCTGACAGCACAGTATAAAACGCGGTAATAGAGCCTTTTTCCGTCGCGCCATTACCCGCGCGCTCAACTAGTTGAGGCAGCATACTGAATACCGAAGGCGGATATCCTTTGGTTGCAGGCGGCTCGCCAACAGCTAAGGCGATCTCACGCTGAGCCTGGGCATAACGGGTTAGTGAATCCATCAGTAGCAGTACATCATGGCCCTGGTCTCGGAAAAATTCAGCAATACGGTGGCAGAGCATTGATGCCCGCAGCCGCATTAACGGTGGATCATCGGCTGGTGATGCAATCACTACCGCATTCTTCATTCCTTCCGGCCCCAAAGAGTGCTCAATAAATTCGCGAACCTCACGACCACGCTCACCGATCAGGCCTACGACGGTAATTTCAGCCGTAGTATTACGGGTCATCATGCCTAGCAGCACACTCTTACCGACACCACTACCGGCAAACAGCCCCATACGCTGGCCTTTGCCGACGCTGAGCATACCGTTAATAGCACGGACACCCACATCCAGCTGGGTTGAAATAGGTAAGCGTTGCAATGGATTAATTGTTTCGCCTTGCAGGTTAATTCGCTGATCGGCATTAACAGCACCTTGGCTGTCTAATGGCTCACCTAAGCCATTCAATACCCGGCCCAGCATGCTATAGCCAACATTGATTTTGCTGTCGCCATGCAATGGCAAGACCCGGCTGCCAGGGCGTAAGCCGGTGGTATGGCGGATCGGCATCAATACCGATGCATTACGATCAAACCCCACCACTTCCGCTTCCACCAGAGTGCCGTGATCGGTTTCAATCATACAACGCTGACCGGTACACAACCGGCAGCCAACGGCTTCTAATGTCAGCCCTGCCATACGCGTTAATCGCCCGTAAGTGCGCGCGATAGGTACATCAGGAACATGCTCAACAGCAGAAGAGAGACGAGCATTCAGCTCTTGGAATAAATCACGCATTGGTTAGCAAGTTATCTTTAACTGAATCCATACACGCTTCCAGACGCTCTTCGCTATCTGAAAAGGCTTCAGAATCATTAGTCACCACACGACAGCTACCTATTGCGAGACTATCGTCTGGGGTTAAGTTCCAGGTTGCAATTTGCTCTGGCACTAAGTCAACCAAACGCTGGCAGTCTTGTGGATTAAGGTAAACCACAAGCTCTGGTTTTTGCTCAGGCATTTGCGCCAGCGTTTCTTCGATTAAGTGCACCATTTGACTCGGTTTTAACGTCAGTTCAGCACGAATAACCTGACGCGCGACTTTCTGGACCAAGTCACAAATCATTTCGCTTTGCTGGCGAACATGCTGATGAAATACCTGCTGAACCTGCTGCATGAGATGATCCACAGAACTAGCAGCGCCAGCCATCTGCTGCCTGACTTGCTCAACACCTTCACGAGCACCTTGTTGGCGCCCCTGCTCGAGACCTTGCTGTTCTCCCGCTTGCAGCCCCTGTGCCAAGCCTTCTTGATAGCCCTGTTCATGGCCTTTTTGCTGACCCTCTTGAAAGCCATTGTGGAACTCATCTTGATACGAACCACCGCTTTCATCACCAAACAGATCTTCTTCCGGCTCAACCAGTGGAGGAAAATGATACGAACGGTACTGGCCCGGTTGCGGATGAAGAATATTCACAGCTGGTTTCTTCATAATTACTCCACAACAGGTTCACTAAACAGTTGTAATTCAACTTCACCGGCATCAGCCAGCTGACGTAACGTGATAATAAGTTGCGCTCTTGCCTCTTCCACCGCACTAACACGTACGCGGCCTTTGCCTTCCATCGCTTCACGTAAATATTGCGCTGCACGTTTAGGCATGGTGGCGAAGATTTTATCTTGCAGTGCTTGCTCGCAACCTTTTAATGCCGTTGCTAATAGCTCTTGATCAACTTCTTCAACCAGGCGCTCAAGGGTTTCTTCCGTCTGACGTACCAGAATGCTGAAGTTGTACATTTGCGATTCAAGCTTCGCGACCAGCTCAGGATCTAGCTCTTTCATCCCGGTTAGCACCTTCTGGCTCTGCTCGCCCTGCAGGCGGTTGATGATCTCGCCCGCTTTTTGCGTGCCGTCGACCAGCGTACTGTTCTGCTGGCCAACTTGCGCTAAGAACTTCTCTAATAAGACATGCACTTCATCGATCATATCAGGGTGAATTTCTTTCAAGTTCGCTAAGCGATATAGCAAGTCATCAAGATTTTCTGGCGGTAAACGCGCAAGCAGATTCGTTGCTACATCAGGCTCTAAATAAGCAAGGAAGACGGCTTGCATCTGCGGGTGTTCACCAGAGATCAGCTCGGCAAGTTTGGCCGGCTCTAACCACTGCAACCGTTGCAAGTTATGCTTCAGTGAATCGCCATAGATCGAGTCAAGCAATGGCTGTGACAACGATTGGCCTAACGCCTTGTTTAATGTGCGCTCAAGGTAACTGCGCGAAGCACCTGAGATACCTGATTCACTCTGGAAGTCAGTAAAGAAACGCTGAAATACTTGTTCAGCCTGATCTTTTTTCACCGCAGGAATACCCGCCATAACAATCGATAGTTGGCGTACTTGCTCGCGATCAAGTTGCTTTAAAACATTGGCAGCCGCTTCTTCTCCCATGCTCAACAGTAGGATCGCCGCTTGTTCAATGTTCGGGTTATTCTCAGTTGTCATCATCTTTCGGCGTAATCCATTGTTTAACGACGTGAGCAACACGCTCTGGTTCTTTCTCAGATAACATCTGAATGTAAGATGATTGCACTTCTAATCCCGTTTCAGGACTTGGCAATTCTGGATAATCTTCACTCGCGACAACCGAGCTTAAGCTTGCGCCTTCCGCTGTCGTTGCAACCGGTACGACTTCAATTTCCGGACTCGTGTCATTGCTCTGCGCGGTATTCTGACTTGCTGATTTATCTGTAACGGCTGCCAGATTATCGTTTGGCACCGCTAATGCTGTCGACTTGCGAATACCAGACAGCTGACGAATCGCGGGACGTACAACCACTAACAAAATCACCAATGCCACAATGGCCGATAAAATATAGCGTAAGTAATCTAACCAAATTAATTGCATCCACCAGACCGGCTCTTCAGCCAATAAGTTGGTTTCTGCTTTAGTGAATGGGTACACCAAGACACTGAACTGATCGCCACGGGCTTCATTGATCCCAATCGCATCGGCTAACATTTGCTTGATATTAGTCAGTTGCTCTGGGGTAAAGGTATCTGGCTGACCATTTAGCAAAATAGAGACACTTAAACTCTTCACCTGCCCTTGCTGGTATAGCGTATGTTTAAGTACACGATCTAAGGCGTAATCTCGGGATGATTCACTGCGTTCATTACCGGCATTTGGATCCCCCTCTTCATCTTCTTCAGGTGGACGGTTACTTAATGCACCGGGAATACCCTGGGCTGCTTTGCCAACACGGCGATCTGTCGTGTTAAATTCATTGCGAACCGACCCTTCAGGGGCATAGCTTTCTTCTGTTGCTTCAGTGCGGTCATAATTAATATCGGCAGCCACTTCCACCTGGAAGTTATCAATACCCACCATTGGTCGCAGCATACGCGCTGCGCGGTTGATATAACTACGTTCTAGATTTTGGACGTATTCCAAGTAACTGCTGCTGTTACGGCTATGCTTACCATCACTGTTAATCACCGATGACAATAAACGCCCCTGCTGATCGATAACATTCACCCGATCGGCATTCAGATCCGGCACACTACCTGCGACTAAATTAACAATGGCGGTCACTTGCTCGGTCGTCAGTTCACGCCCAGAGGTTAACGATAAAACAACCGATGCTGATGGCTGCTCTTTCTCACGGCGCACGAATAAGGTTTGCTTAGGGATAGCCAGGTGCACACGCACATTGGTGATGGAATCCAGCTCCATAATACTCAATGCCAGCTCACCTTCTAAACCATGGCGATAGCGGGCACTTTCAATGAACTGGCTCGTTCCTAAACTGGAATCTTGCGATAAAATTTCAAGTCCGGCTGGTAATTGGGCTTCAATACCGGCAGCGGCTAGCGCTAAACGCGCTTTTCCTAAACTATCGCGATCAACCATCACGTTGCCTTGCTGAGGCTCGATGTAGTAATCCATTCCTTGTTGCTCAAGAACTGAAATTACCTGGCTACGGTCAAATTTTTCTTGTTCGCCATACAACGGACGGTACTGGCTATTACCTTGCCACAAGCCAATCACGACGGCCGTGGTCACTAACGCAGCAATAAGGCCTAATAACACAATAAGACGTGTGCCCGTAAGCAGTCGTCCCATGGTGGAAGGGCTCGCCATATTCGACAGCCGCTGTTTCATTAATTCAGTCACTTAAACGGTCCCGTTATACTGGCATTCTCATGACATCGTCATAGGCCGTCAGCAACTTGTTACGTACTTGCACAAGTGCCGAAAAAGAGAGGCTCGCTTTTTGATTGGCAACCATGGCACCCACTAAATCATCACTTTTTCCCGTATCAACCGCCGTCATTAAGGCAGATGCTTCTTTGCCTTGCTGATCAACACTATTGAGTGCCTGGGAAATAATCTCGTTAAAATTGACAGTATCCGTTTGATTAACCGTCATTGGGTTCGGGGCGATCTGAATAGGTTCCAGCGTATTCATTTGCGCTTGAATTTCGCTCATCTGACTTAATGGCAGATTCATGCTCATCACATTGTCTTGCATGACAGGTCTCGTAATAACGGTTAGGAAAAATTTATAGTTGTCGGGGCAAAATCTGCATTTTTCCCCGTTAGGATTTTTTCGATATCCAGCCCTTGCTCGCGCATGGTCTGAATTTTGTAGCGAAGTGCCCGGGTTGATACCCCCAACTCTTCTGCCGTCTTGCTACGGTGACCATCAAAACGACGTAGCGTCGCAATAATAGTGTCAAATTCAGCAAGCTTACGGCTTTTTTGTAAATCAGGCTTTGTACGTGATGGGGGGCGGATCGGCCTTACCGCACTCAGTGATGCTGACGTAGGAACAACAGTGGTTCGCTCGTTAGCCATTTTGTCTAACGTCGGTAACATCAAATCTTCTTCACAAACCAAACACCCCCGACTCATCACTAAAGCGCGCTGAATAACATTTTCCAGCTCCCGCACATTGCCTGGCCAATCGTAGCTACACAGTGCTTTTTGTGCGGCTTTGGTAAATTGAGTATTCGCCTGCCCTTGCGGCATATGGCGGCGGAGAAGGTTTTTCGCTAACGGAATGATGTCTTCCGGGCGATCTTTTAACGATGCACAGTGAAGGGGAAATACATTGAGGCGGTAATACAAGTCAGTACGGAAACTACCGGCCTCAATGGCTTGTTCAAGGTTTTTATTAGTCGCCGCCAAGATTCTGATATCTAACTTGATTTTTTGATGGCTACCTAAACGCTCAACTTCCCGTTCCTGCAGCACCCGTAATAATTTGGTTTGCAGTGCAAGTGGCAACTCACCGATTTCATCAAGTAAAAGCGTACCGCCATTGGCGATCTCTAATTTACCCGCCTGTGCTGATGCGGCCCCGGTAAACGCCCCTTTGGTATGGCCAAATAAGATTGATTCAATCATGGTTTCCGGAATCGCGGCGCAATTTATGGCAATGAACGGTCCTGCTGCACGCGGAGAAGAGTCATGAATAAAGCGAGCTAATACTTCTTTACCGGTACCACTTTCACCGTTGATCAGAACAGAGGCATCCGTCTGTGCAACACGTTGTGCCAATTGGAACATCTGCTTACTTTGGCGAGATTCAGCAACGGTGCATTGTTGCTGCTGCTGCGTCTGTACCAGACGTTGAACAAGTTGAGCTAAATGAGTATGACCGAAAGGGATCAACAGGTAATCCATCGCTCCCTGCTTCAAGGCACGGGTAACTTCCGCAACATGTTGAAGTTCAGACAGCACGACAATTGCGCCATGGTACCCATGGCGCTGAAACAATTTAATCATGTCAGCGGCTTCAGTACCGTCGCTTAAACAAGCTGGCAGGAGTAATAAGTCCCACTGGTTTTGAGCCAGCAGATTCAGGCAATTGAATATGCTTTCAGTACGCGTCAACTGGTAACCCATTGCTTTTCCAGATGATAATGCTTCTTCAAGCGCAGGATTTTGCGGTTGAAACATCAACACTTGCCACTCATTTCTCATCACACACCTGCCGCAGAATTCTTAATTAAACGTACCGTGACGCGTCGGTTTTTTTTGCGTCCACCCGCAAAATGATTATCAGCGATCGGATAACGATCGCCATGAGAGCGAATTTGAATCATTTTATGGGGAACACCAAACTCAATCAGTAATGCCGCCATTTCTTCAGCACGCTCACGAGACATTCGTAAGTTAACTGCCGATCGTCCTTGGCTATCAGAATAACCATCAATCAATATTTTCTTAATTGACCGAACACTCCTCACATATTCCGATATGGCGTATACCGTTCTGATATCTTTTTTAGAAACTAACGTTGAGCCTGACGAGTAATAAAATTCAGAGGATCTAATCTGTTGATAATTAAGTGAGATTAAGTCAGTCTTGCAAGCTGAAAATTGCTTTGCTGGCACTTCAAAGTTAACATTAGAAATAACAATGGTGTCATTTCTTTGACCATTGCCATTTAAATTCACTTGAATCCACTCACCTTGATCTAACCGCTCAAAAACGTCATCGGCGTTATTAAAAATAAGTTCGTTAGTCAACAAAGAAAAAGATACATCATTTTGATAATCGAGCGGTTTAACCTCATCAATAGCCCAAAATGCTGGCATGGAATTTACAGAGTAATTACTCCATTTCTTCTTCAGTTCTTTCGATATGATTTCTAAACGTGTACCCACACCTGCTTCGGCAATAATTTTCGCAACACCAAAACCCTCGACGTCATGGGAGAGAGAACATGCTGTTTTATTGCCGGAAAACACCCAGGTACTGCTATCCAATGGAGATATCCAAACGTTATCACCGGCATACCCTGCGCAAGAAACAACCAACATCAACATTGTAACAATGCTTTTTATAACCACTATCTACGATGCCTAAATTAACAGTAAGAAGTTGTAAAAACTCTATTTTAATAAGTAGTAAAAACTCTATTTTCCACCTTGATAAAAAATCGAATCACAAATGCAAGCGACCAATTAACCAATTAACTTAAATTAATTGATTGTTTTTTCGGACGAAGTTCATGTTCACACTCACAATCCGATAAAATATATTCAAACAAAAAAAACACAAATAGATAACAGAAAACTGCTTCTAGTCATTGGCGTTTTATAATTAATAGTACGACTTAAAGCCTTTTAAGCTTTTCTTGTTTGTTTTTTTCACGCTAATAAGAAATCATTCGTAATGGTATGTCAACCGTCAATATAATGAACCGCCACATAACTTACAGTGATAATATTTTGACGCCCTATATAAGAGTACATTTGGATTGACAAACCTAGTGGTCAAAAGGTAGTCTCACCCGCCTTATGAGGGCTGAAACGAACTTGATTAGCAATCAGTTATATATGTTTTTATTAGTTGGCAATGCATTTGTAAAAAATAAAAATAAAAACAATGCTTTAAACTTCCCGATATAATTGGAATGAAAATCACAAAATCAATAATGACTACAATTATAAATCCGGACTGTTAATAACAAAGAAATACTTTTATTTACGATTGTATTGGTTAAATTACGCTCAGATTAAAATTACATACAATTAACGCCTGCCACTGGTTGTATATAGCGTCGATGTCATATTTTGGTTATTTAAACTCATTTTTTAAAATAAGGTTATGATGAAAAAGAGCAAAATCATTTCAAACCTTGATCAGACAGAGGTCCGTGATTTTGATCTCGCAAGTCCTGAACATCGCATTGGTGCATTACAAGCAATCATCGACAATGTTTGCAAGCAATTTGAACGTTCTGCACGACAGTCTTTTCATCACCTTTTGCGTCACCCTGTCGAGTTTAGTTTCGACCAACAGGACACTTTAAAATTACAAGAATATTTACAGCAACTTAAAAAACCTTCTTTGTATCGTGAGTTTACGGTTAGCCCACATGATTTACACGGCGCCGTCTCCATTGATGGCGAGTTGTTGTTTTTCATGGTCGATCTGTTCTTTGGCGGCAGTGGTAAAAACATCCGCCGCAACGATGATATGAGCGATACAGAATTACGTCTTGTTGAGCGCTTTTTTAATCAGGCATTAGAACAATTTGCGCATGGTTGGCACAGTATTACCAGCTGGCATAGCCAATTGACCGAAAAGAATACGCTTCGACTCGGTAACCCGATGCAAAACAATCAGTTGTATCAGGTTTGTCGTTTTACCATTGATGTTTGCGGTCATAAAGGCTGGTTTGATATCGCCTTGCCTTTCGCCGGGTTAGATTTTTTACGCGATCAGCAATGTAAACCCGCTGACGTAGAAACCGATCCGGAGCTTCAAGCAAAGATTCAAAGCAAAATTTGTCAGACTCCAATGCGATTAACCACCACGTTATGTGAACGTAATTTAGCACTTGGCAAAGTAATGGATTTAAAGGCGGGCGATGTTATTCCCGTTGAACTGCCCGGTGAAGTAACAGTAAGAGCCGGAAAAACGTCATTATTCACAGCACGAATTGCCGAAAACAACGCAAATTTAGTGCTTCAAATTCAAAGTATTATCAAGCAATAGCAGGAACCAACATGTCTGAACAAAACAATGATTTGAGTCTTGATCTTGATGATTTGGATTTAGGTAACTTGGGCCAAGATCAAGTACCCGGAGCCCAAATTACATCATCGCAAGACATGAGCTTCATTCGTAATATTCCGGTTAACTTAACACTTGAAGTAGCAAGTACCGAGTTAATGGTCGGCGATTTAATGAATGTTGGTTTAGGCACGGTGATTGAGCTGGATAAAATCAGTGGTGAAGCGATGGATGTCAAAGTGAATGGTACCCTGCTCGGCCACGCTGAAGTTGTTATTGTGAATAATAAATACGGCCTGCGTCTAGTCAATGTGGTTGATGATAACGACATGCTAAAAGGTTTAACCAAGTAATGCGTCTGCTTGGGGTATTGCTGGCATTCCTGTTATTCAGTCACCCGGCCTTCGCACAAGACCTCCCGCTTTTAACCATCAATGGGCCTAATGGCCAGGAGGAATATAGCGTCAAGCTGCAAATATTCCTGCTTATGACTGCGCTGGCATTTTTACCCGCAATGTTATTGATGGTCACCAGTTTTACCCGCATCATCATTGTGCTCGGTATCTTGCGCCAGGCCATGGGCTTACAGCAAAGCCCCCCTAACCGGGTACTGGTTGGCATAGCCCTGACATTATCACTGTTTATTATGCGGCCGGTGATCTACGACATTTACGACAATGCCGTTGTACCTTACCAGCAAGGTGAAATGACGATGTTTGAGGCCGCTAAAGTTGGCGAAAAACCATTGCGTCAGTTTATGTTACAGCAGACCCGAGAAACCGATTTAGAACAAATGTTACGGATTGCTGATGAACCGGCACCAGACAGTGTCGATGATCTGGACTTCTTGCTCATAATGCCGGCCTTCATTCTGAGTGAATTAAAAACGGCGTTTCAAATTGGCTTTATGTTATTCATTCCCTTTTTAATCATCGATATGGTCGTTGCCAGCGTCTTAATGGCGATGGGGATGATGATGCTATCACCCTTGATTATTTCATTGCCGTTTAAGCTAATGGTATTTGTGATGGTCGATGGTTGGTCGATGACCGTGGGTACATTAAGTGCGAGCTTTGGCTAATTATGAATTCTGAATTTGTCGCGACTTTTTTTGGTGAAGCGTTAATGATCATCGTCAGCATGGTTTGTGTATTAATTATACCAAGCCTGCTGGTTGGCTTAGTGGTCAGTATTTTCCAAGCTGCAACTCAGATTAATGAACAAACCCTTAGTTTTCTGCCTCGCCTGCTGATGACTTTTGCCATGCTCGGCTTTGCCGGTCCGTGGTTATTGCGCACGTTAAGCGATCTTTTCTCGCGCTTATTTTTAAACATCCCACACCTGATCGGCTAATACATGCTTGATGTTTCTGCTGCTCAGCTTACCGCTTGGCTAGGCCAAATCTGGTGGCCCTTTTTCCGTTTAGGTGCCGCCATGCTAATGATGCCAGTATTTGGTGGTTCAACCATTCCGGTTCAGGTTCGGGTCGGGCTGGCGTTTTGTATTAGCCTTCTCGCGGCCCCCCTGATGCCACCGATGCCAAGTGTTGATCCCTTATCGCTAGATGCATTAATACTGGGTGCCCAGCAAATGATTATTGGCGGCATCATGGGGTTAATGCTGGAATTACTCTTTGCCGTATTTACCACCATGGGGCAGATCTTATCGATGCAGATGGGGTTGGGTATGGCAATGAGCAACGATCCGATTAATGGTGTTAGCATTCCAACACTCGGAAAATACTATCAGCTCTACATATTGCTGCTGTTTCTCGCGCTAGATGGCCATTTAGTGGCTCTCGATGTAGTGGTGCAGAGTTTTAAAGTATGGCCCGTTGGCGAAATGCCGAGCCAGGATGCCCTGTATTCCGTGGTAATGCGGTTAGGCTGGCTGATTGCGGCTGCCTTTCTATTAGCACTTCCCGCTGTATGCGCGATGCTACTGGTGAACGGTGCTTTCGGCATGATGAACCGCGCCGCCCCACAGCTCAATGTCTTTGCACTCGGTTTTCCGATGACCATGCTACTCGGCCTGATGTGCCTGCTCATTACCACTTCAAGTATTCCGGAAAACTTCACTCGGTTATGCAGTGAAACATTGTCCATGATGGCGAATTTGGAGGCATCTCAACCATGAGTGAGAATAGCAGCCAGGACAAAACCGAACAGCCCAGTCAGCAGAAGCTTCGCAAAGCCCGCGAAGAAGGTAACCTTCCGCGTTCAAAAGAGTTAGTCACGGCCCTGATGACCTTAGGGGCAGCACTGTTGTTAAGTGCCTTTTCCGGTGATTTAGCCCATATGTTCGGTGAAGTTGCCAGGTTGAATCTGGCACTTCCCAAACAAGCCGCATTTGAACCTGAATTCATGTTGGAGCATTTGTCATTCAGCTTAACATCGATGCTGTATGCCATCAGTCCTATTCTCGGGTTGTTGTTAATGATCACTATTTTGGCCAATATTATTCGTGGCGGATGGAACATATCGGTCACTGCCGCCCAACCTAAACTCTCAAAACTGAACCCTCTGTCGGGGATCAAAAGAATGTTTTCCACCAAATCGCTCGCCGAACTGGTTAAAAGTATTCTAAAAGTCAGCTTAATTGGCGGCACCCTGTATTGGTTACTGAGCAACCACTTACCACAAATTATTGCCCTGCAACGCTTACCGCTGACCGAAGCAATTTTACAAACGGTCGATATTTTATGGCAGGGCTTATTTAGTTTTGGCTTAGCGCTTCTGCTCATTGCGGTATTAGAGTTGCCATACGCAGGGTGGGAATACACCAAGCAGCTCAAAATGACCAAGCAGGAAGTAAAAGAAGAACATAAAAACAGCGAAGGTAAGCCCGAGGTCAAAGCTAAAATCAGGCAGCTACAGCAACAAATGTCACAACGGCAAATGCATAAAACCGTGCCGCAAGCGGATGTGATTATCACCAACCCGACCCATTATGCCATTGCCTTAAAATACGATTTAGATAAAGCCAACGCCCCTTTTGTTTTGGCTAAAGGTACCGATCAGATGGCACTGGAGATGCGGCAAATTGCCCGTCAGCACAACCGTCCAATCGTCGAAATTCCGGCTCTGACACGTGCGGTATATTACTCGACGAATGAATGGCAGGAAATTCCAGCACCCTTATATGTCGCCGTTGCCCATGTACTGACTTTTGTCTTTCAGATGGAACAATACAAGCAGGGTCGACAACCTAGTAAACCTGAATTCCCACAGGTCTCTATTCCCAAAGAATTGCACCGCTAATTGGAACTGAGCATCAATGAAACAGAAACTCGCCCCACTACTAACGCTATTAGCTAAAGGACAATTGGGGATCCCATTGATCCTTATGATTATCCTGGCGATGATCATGCTGCCTATCCCGCCGCTGGTGCTGGATATGTTGTTTACCTTCAATATCGTACTTTCACTGCTCGTGATGCTGATCAGCGTATACAGCAAGCGATCTCTTGATTTCTCGGTATTCCCAAGCATCTTGCTGATTGCCACCTTGCTGCGCCTGGCGATGAACGTCGCCTCTACCCGGGTGGTATTGCTGAACGGTCAAGACGGGGGCGATGCTGCGGGTAAAGTGATTCAAGCCTTTGGTGATGTGGTGATCGGCGGTAACTATGTTGTCGGTATGGTGGTCTTTGTCATCTTGATCATCATTAACTTTGTGGTGGTGACCAAAGGTGGCGAGCGCATTTCCGAAGTAAGTGCTCGCTTTACCCTTGATGCGATGCCGGGCAAACAGATGGCTATCGATGCCGATTTAAATGCAGGTATTATCGATCACCTTCAAGCTAAACAGCGCCGGGCAGATGTCGCGCAGGAAGCCGATTTCTATGGCTCGATGGATGGTGCTTCAAAGTTTGTTCGAGGTGATGCCGTTGCCGGGATGCTGATCCTGTTTATTAACATCATCGGTGGTATCAGCATCGGTGTGTTCGAGTACGGGCTCTCATTTTCTGATGCCTTCCAAACCTATGCGTTATTAACCATTGGTGATGGTCTTGTCGCCCAGATCCCATCATTGTTATTGGCAACAGCGGCGGCAATCATTGTTACCCGAGTCACTGACAGTAACGATCTGTCACAGCAAATCAGCAAGCAGATGCTGGCATCGCCAGTCGTGCTGTTTGTGGTGGCTGGCATCATGTTAGTTCTGGGTCTGATCCCGGGTATGCCCCACCTCGCATTCTTATGTTTTTCTGCCGCCGTCGCTTTTACTGGCTGGCGACTGATAAAAATAGATCACTCAACAAATAATGACGATGACCTAGTCCGCGCCGAAGAGATTGTTGAGCAACACGGCCAACCCGAAAATAAAGAACTGATTGTGAGTGATATTCCCCTCATTCATGCCTTGAGCTTAAATGTCGGTTTTCGCCTAGTCAGCTTAATTGATCGCCGTCAGGGGGCTGAGCTACTCAGCCGCTTAGTGGGTATCCGTAAGACATTAACCGAACAACGTGGCTTTGTGATCCCGCAAATTCATGTCAAAGATGATCTGGCATTAGAAGCAAGCCAGTACCAAATTGCCGTGAGAGGCGCGACGATTGTCCAGGCCGAGCTTGAAATGGATCGCCTGCTGGCCATTAACCCCGGCCAAGTATACGGCAATGTCGATGGTATTCTCACCAAAGACCCGGCTTACGGCATGGAAGCGGTGTGGATTGCGGCGCAAGAAAAAGACAAGGCGGTCAACCTCGGCTATACCGTGGTTGATCACGCGACCATTATCTCGACCCATGTCAGCAAGGTCATTAACGATTACATTGAAGACATCCTTAGCCCCGAAGAAGTCGCGGGTATTATTGAGCGCCTGGGGACGCTGAACAGTAAGCTAGCCGACGATCTGCAACAAAAATTATCCCCTCAGCAATTATTGCGCGTATTCCGCCAGTTAACTGTTGATGGCGTGTCACTGTCTGACATCGTCAGCATTGCCAACTCACTGGTCGAGTCAGCAGAGCTATCCAAAGATCCGATCCTATTAGCCGCCGACGTGCGTTGTATTTTACGCCGGGTGCTGCTCAATAATTTGATTGGCATGAAAACCGAAGTCCCGGCAGTGACCCTTTCTTCGGAATTGGAAAATATGCTGCTGGGGGCATTAAGCCAGGCACAATCAGGTGGACACGTGCAGTTAGACGGCTTTGCCTTAGAGCCGACGGTGATTGATAAATTACAACGCAGTTTGCCAGAAGTATTAGACAACATGCGCCTTAATGGCCACACGCCAATCTTATTGGTACTGCCACAATTACGACCGTTGCTGGCCCGTTATTCAAGAGTCTGTGCGCGTGGTTTGCAGGTCTTATCGTTTAATGAAATCCCTGATGACAGAGGCGTAGCTGTGGTTGGTAATATGGGATAGCCTCCCCATTCACACCTAATCAACTGAAGTACATAAAAAACTAAAACGCCGACATGATTTATTATCTAATCATGTCGGCGTTTTTTTATGCCTATTACTATTACACTTTATCTTTATGCTTATCTCGTGAATGCTGATTAAGCAACGCTCTCAGCTTTAACGGTTTGACGGGTTTACTGATAAAGCTAAAGCCATGCTCGCGGATCGTCTGCTGGGTTTCACGGGTACGGTCAGCACTGATCACTGCGCCCTTAAAGGTTGAGCCTAACCGCAGGCTGCACTGCTGCAAAACTTGCAAACCGGTTTGTCCTTTTGCCAGATGATAGTCGCTAAGGACAAATTCAGGCCGCCAGCCATCTTCCAGTTGCTGCATCGCCCCAACAACACTCTCCGCTAACCGCACATCACACCCCCAGCGAGCCAGCAAGTTTTCCATTCCCAGCAAAATGTCCGGTTCGTTATCCACACACAGCACTTTGACCCCAGCCAGAGGCGCGGCTTTCTCGGCAGCTTGTTGAAATTTAGTCTCTGCATCTTGATGCGCGATCACACCACGGCGTACCGATAAAGCAAACACGGTTCCCTGCCCCGGCCACGAACGAAGTGACAGTGGATGAGCTAGCACCCGGCTAATGCCTCGGACAATCGCCAAACCAAGCCCTAGACCATGATCGACACCATTGCGTTCTATTCGGGTAAACTCATCAAAAATATTGGCTTGTTTCTCTTTCGGAATGCCCGGACCGTTATCCCACACTTCAATCTGAAGTTTACCTTTGATCCGTCTAACACCCAGCACCACTTTGCCTTGCGGATTATAACGAAAAGCATTGGTGAGGAAATTCTGCAGTGCCCGGCGCAGTAATTTGGGATCGGAAACAATCACCGCATCACTGTTTACCACTTCAAAGTGAATACCCTGCTGTTTCGCAAGCGCACTGAACTCCGCACTTAAGACAGAAAGTACATCACTGATCGGGAACGGGTGGAGATTGACCTTCAGCTTACCGGCCTCCAGTCTGGAAACATCGAGCAAATCACCAATCAGGTCTTCTGCCGCGCCCAGCGCACTTTCAATATGGCGTGATAATTTGACCGTTTCTTCCCCCTTGGCAACTTCGCTTAACGACGATGAAAACAAGCGCGCAGCATTGAGCGGCTGCATCAAATCATGGCTGACGGCTGCCAGAAAACGACTTTTCGACTGTGCTTGCTGTTCGGCCTGCTGAGTCGCCGACACCAGACGCTGGTTCAACTGTTCCAGCTCTCGGGTACGCTGTTGAACACGCGCTTCCAGGTTTTCATTGGCATCTTTCAGGGCTTTTTCCGCTTCCATAAACTCGGTGATATCAGTAAAGCTCATCACAAACCCGCCACCGGGCATTGGGTTACCCTGCACTTCAATGACCCGACCATCAGGACGAGTGCGCGATGAGGTATGTGCCGTACCACGCTGAAGGTGTTCAACGCGCTTGGCCACATGTTTCTCGGGATCTCCCGGGCCACACAACCCCGATCTGGCATTATGCCGGATCACATCAGCAATCGGCCGTCCAACCTGAATCAACCCGGACGGGAAAGTAAAGAGCTCTAAATAACGCTGGTTCCATGCCACCAGCCGCAGCTGTTTGTCGACCACCGCGATCCCCTGGTTGATGTGCTCTATCGCGCCTTGCAGCAAGCCCCGGCTGAAATCAAACAACTCAGACGCTTCATCGACAATGGTCGCCACTTCTTCCAGCTGCATGTTGCGCCCTTGCAGGGCAGAGGTTAATACCAGGCGGGCCGAAGACGCTCCGAACACCCCGGCCAGTACCCGCTCGGTATGACGGATCATCGCAGCTGAGGCTTGCTGTTGCGGCAATAAGGGATCCTGATGCTGATCGGCAAACTGGCGAAAGGCATAACGTACTCGCTTACGACCGACAAAACGCGCCGCCAGCATTTCCAATTCAGCCACGGTTACCCGGGTCTGATACAGGCTGGCATTGCCAGTTTCCGGTAACGGCGCTCCCACAAAAGTAGCGGCCTGTAATCGTTCCGTCAGTGACGAACGTGTCATCAGCGAAACGGAGATATACAACGCAATATTGGCCACCATACTGAGCAGCATGCCCCAGTCAACCGACGCCAGTTTACCTAACAGCGGCCATTGCGGCGGACTTAATAACCACAACAACAAGTTGGTTTCTGCGGTGCCCGCCAGCATCCCGGTTTGTGCCATCATGGTGATCACCCAAATGGCAGAACCACTTAGCAGACCGGCATATACCCCCTTCCGGTTGCCTTGCCGCCAGTAGATACCGCCTAATAGTGCCGGGGCAAACTGCGCTATCGCAGCAAAGGACAGTAAGCCGATACCTGACAGTGAAGGAATATTATCGAGTACCAGATACACGCCCCACGCGGCAAAGAGTAAGAGTAAAATCAAGGCGCGTCGCACATTCAGCAACAATCCGGAAAATGCACTGAAATTACGTCCTGGCACCCGCAAACGCCGGAGTAACAACGGCAAGACCAGATCATTCGACACCATGATCGCCAGCGCAATCGTCGATACAATCACCATACCACTGGCTGCCGAGGTTCCCCCCAAAAAAGCCAGTAGCGCAATACTGCCGGCACCTTGCTGCAATGGCAGATTGATCACATAGGTATCGGCAGAAATGTGCGGCATGAATGCCTGTCCGGCCAGCGCCAGCGGCACCACGAAAATTCCCATCAACAGTAAGTAGAGCGGAAATATCCAGCGCGCCTTATGCAGATCCTGCGCCCGGTTATTTTCAACCACCGTGGTATGAAACTGTCGCGGCAAACAAATGATCGCCGCCATGGTCAGCATGGTGTGAATGAGCAAACTACCGATATTCGGCGATGACGGCGGCAAATACGTCTCTTTAACCAACTGAAAATCCGGTAACTCAAACAACAAGCTGACCGCAAAGATCCCGACAATTAAAAAGGCGGCCAGCTTCACTAAGGACTCAAACGCCACCGCCATCATCATGCCTCGATGGTGCTCTGTGGTATCAATGTGGCGAGTACCAAACAAGACGGTAAAAGCGGCTAATGCCAGGGTCACTAACCATGCGGTATCCATCTCTTCGATGCCAATATCACGACCAAGATCCGGGGTGATCAGCTCCAATCCCATGGTAATACCCCGCAGCTGCAACGCGATATAAGGCAGAATACCGACCACCGCAATAATGGTCACCAGTACCGCCAACCCCTGAGACTTGCCATAGCGCGCGGCAATAAAGTCGGCAATGGATGTGATGTGCTCCCGTTTGGCGATTAAGATCAGTCGGGCCAGGATGCGCCAGCCAACCGTGAAGACAATAATCGGAGCAAGGTAGATAGGAAGAAAGGACCAGATATTCTGGCTGGCCTGGCCGACCGTGCCATAGAATGTCCAGGAGGTGCAGTAAACTGCGATTGATAAGCTATATATCCACGGGCGATACCCCGCCATCCATTGCGGTTTTTTATCGCCATACCAGGCGATAAAAAACAACAGCCCCAGATAGGCCAATGAGACCGGCACGACAATCCATCCCTGCGCCATGTTACTTCCCTGATGGTGTTAACGATAAGTTAGCCCATACTAACCAATCTGGTTAAGTACACCAATCAGGATAGATCACAGTTCTTTCTGTGCCGATCTACAAAGTCGTCATATTAAGACTCGATTACCACTTTATGTGAATCTTGGCTTTTTGTGGGATCCAGGTTCTGCGATGAAAGATGATCGTTACCGTGTGGTTTGGCTTCAATCTTCATCAGCAGCACAGGAATCGCCATTGCGGCCATCAACCAGAACAGATTCGCTCCCCACAGACCATACAACCAGCCACTTAATGCCGTCATTAAGGCCATGAACGCCCCTAAAGGCAAAGCATTATACAGTGCCTGCAGTGCGACCATTTGGTTACTTTTGGCATGCTGAATATAACGAATAGCCGCTAAATGAGCAGCAGCAAACGTAATACCGTGCATCGCTTGCGCGACCACCAATAAAGGTAGCTCGGTCATCGTTGCCGTTACTCCCCAGCGTAGTAACACCCCCATCGCCGCCAAGCGGAACATACCGCTGACACTCCAACCGGCAAAAATACGCTTACTCAGGGCAAATACCCCAACCTCAGCCACCACACTGAAGCTCCACAAGTAACCAATGATCGCTTCGCTATAACCCACATCTTTCCAGTAAATCGCACTAAAACTGTAATAAGCGGCATGACTGCCCTGCAATAGGGCAACAATTAATAGAAAACGCATCACACTGCTGTCTTTCAGCATATCCATTAACGCCGGGCGCGGTAGATCATGGTGCTCATCTTCACGTGGTGCAATCGCGGGTGTACGCATCGACAGCACTAACGCAACCACTAATCCTGAGATCGCCACCCAAGGGATCACATTTACACCGTATTCAGCCGCCAGAATACCAACAACCGTCGACCCTGCAATAAAGGCAATCGACCCCCATAAGCGAGTGCGGCCATAGTCTAAGTGACCGTCTTTGGCGTAATGATTCGCTAATGTATCCGAAATAGGAATAACCGGACCTGCGGCCAGGTTAAATAAAATGGTCACCGCAGTAAGGGCCCACAAACTGCCACCACAGAAGATGTATAGAACACATGCGAGCAGCCCAGCCAAAGTAAACCAACGCAATGCCGGAATTAAATGATCGACTTTATGAATACGCGGAGTCAGCATTAAGTTAGCTAAACAACGTACCCCAAAACCCAGTCCTAATAACAAGCCAATATCAGAAGCATCGACCCCTAAATGGGCGAACCATAACGCCCAAAATGGTAGATAGACACCATAAGTGAAGAAAAAACCCAACATATATTGCGAGGTCCAGCCATAAGGACTACTACGAAACATGCCCATTCCTAAATGCATAACGAGGAGAAAGTGCCGACATTATGCCCAATAGGAACCCACAAGCCTATGGATTAATCAGACAAATCAGCCAGCCCGTCTTCATGAGCCAGAATGAGATGACAGCGACTATATCCAAACCACCTTAAAATACAGAATTCAGCGGGAATTGAGGTGGTTTGGGTATAGACTAAAGTCGTCTGGAGCTTGTCAGCAACTTGAGCAACACTGTCTGTAGGAACAAACAGCCTGCGCGACGGGGAGTAAGATGCCTGACAAGTTAGACACTTCACTGACACCATTTGATCGCCTTTATCCTGAGCAGCAACAAGTACTGAAAGATGCGCTGGATGTGGCTTATTTTCGGATCGGCGAAAAAATAATCCAAGCCGGAGAAACCTGCAGCCAGTTATTCATCATAATCAAAGGCGGTGTCGAGGAGATCTCCACAGACGGCAAGGAAACTTATGCCCACTATGCCAGTGACGATATGTTCGATGTCCGGGCTCAGCTTGAAAGTGAAAGCCGTCATAACTATATCGCGCTGGAAGATACCCTTTGCTACCTGCTGCCCAGAGAGATTTTCGTCAACTTTTACCAGTCTAATGCTCAATTTGCAGCTTATTTCGATACCAACCTCGCACGTCGTCAGGATCTGATTGAAGAAGCACAGCGTCAGCAGAACCTGGCCGAGTTTATTCTTACCAAAATCAATGACGATAACATTCAACCTTGCCTGATGGTGCCACATGACACCAGTCTAAAAGCCGTCACGGAAAAAATGCGCGCACAGGGTTTCGATGCCGCTTTGGTTGAACTCAATCCTACCCCGCAATACGGCATTGTTACCCGCACAGATTTGCTCCACGCCGTTATGCTGGAACAGCAACCTTCTGATACCGCCGTCAGCCAGGTAACCACCACACCGGTGATCAGTGTTAATAAAGGTGACTTTCTGTTTAATGCCATGATTGCCATGACCCGGCATAAGGTGAAGCGGGTACAGGTACTGGACAACGGACAGGTCGTCGGCATGCTGGATCTGACTCAGGTACTGAGTTTGTTCTCGACCCACTCCCATGTGCTGACGTTGCGCATTGCCCGTGCCGAAAGTATTGAAGAGTTATCCCTCGCCGCCAGCAGTCAGCAGCGGCTGGTAGAGACCCTGTTTAACAACGGTATTCATACTCTGTTTGTGATGGAGCTGATCGCCACCGTCAACGAACAGATCATCGAAAAAGCCTTTCAGCTGACTGTACCGGCAGATATGCACAACCTCTGTTGCCTGATGGTCATGGGATCTGAAGGACGGGGAGAGCAGATCCTGAAAACCGATCAAGATAATGCCTTAATCATCCAGGATGGCGTTGACTGGCCGGATTGCCCGCGAGTAATGGAACAACTGACCCAAACATTACAACAACTGGGTTATCCGCTCTGTCCAGGCAAAGTCATGGTCAACAATCCCAAGTGGGTTAAAACACAGGGTGAGTGGTTACACACCATCAGCCAGTGCTGCCAGCAGGGAACAGAAGCCAGCATGATGGATCTGGCGATTCTGGCTGATAGTCATGCGGTTGCCGGCAACCAGGCTTTACTGGCTCCACTGCAAATCCACCAGCATCAGCAGCTGGCAGAAAAAGAATTGTTACTGTCGACCTTCACCCGTCCGGCACTCAGGTTCAGTGTCCCCCTCACCTTATTTGGCAAGATCAAATCCGGCAAACAAGGTGTCGATATTAAGCGCGGCGGTATCTTTCCCATTGTACACGGCGTTCGTGCTTTGGCGCTGGAATGCGCCATCGAAGACAACAATACCTTCGAACGCATCAACCGGCTGGAACAGCACAAAGTGCTGGAACCCGTTACGGCATCGAATTTAAGTGAAGCCTTAAAGCTGTTCATTAAAATACGCCTGCGCCAGCAACTGAATCACCAAGCCGGCGGACAAAACCTGCCGCTGAATATCAGCTATCTCAGCCGTACCGAGCGTGACTTGATGCGCCATAGCCTTCATGTTGTGAAAAAATTTAAAGAGTGGCTCGGCTATCACTATCAGATCAAAGACTAGGGAGCGAGATCCGAGAAACTAGAAACTAGAAACTAGAAACTAGAGACTAGAGACTAGAGACTAGAAACTAGAACCTCGGCACTCAAAACAACCATATGAATGTATTAAGACGTTACTGGTATCAGCGTAAGTTAAAGCAAAGCCCCTACCATGATCTGTTCAATCGTTATCAGGGCGATGAACTGGTCTCACTCGATTGTGAAACCACCAGCTTAGATCCCCATAGCGCGGAATTAGTCACCATTGCGGCCACCCGAATAAAAGACAATCGAATATTAACCAGCCAGTCGATCCATTTAACCCTGCGCGCGCCAGCCAGCCTGAATGCTGACTCAGTGGCCATTCATCACATCCGCCACCAGGATTTACAAGCCGGGCTAGAAGAGCGCCAGGCCTTAACAACCTTACTGGATTTTATCGGTAACCGCCCTTTAGTGGGCTACCATATCCGTTATGACAAAACCATTCTGGATCGCTACTACCAGCGCCTGTTTGGCTTTGCGTTACCAAACAAAATGGTCGAAGTCAGCCACCTGTACCACGATCGCTTAGAGCGACTGTTGCCCAATGCCTACTATGACTTAAGCCTGGAAGCGATTAGTCGCCACCTTGGCCTGCCAATCCCCCAGCGCCATGACGCCCTGGAAGATACCATTACCGCGGCACTGATTTATGTCCGGCTTAAACACGGCGATATCCCTATGCTCAGATCGGCATAATACAAGCCTTGCCAAGTGCAAGGTTTTTAATGTAACTGCCATGTAACGCCCGCGTTCCCCGTCTGATCCTCCTCTCTCATCCTAAAGTCTAATTGTGGCAAATCCCAATCTGTCGGAAGTTAGTACCAACAGAGACAAAGGCTTACAACAAAATAATCTGGTCCATCTGAAGGACACCGACGGAAACACAAGGAGAATAGAATGAGTGAGGTTCATGTTTATCCAGTCAATCACAAGATTGCAGCTACCGCCCACGTGAATGATAAACAGTATCGTGAGATGTACCAGCAGTCTATTATCAACCCTGAAAGGTTCTGGCGTGAACAAGGCCAGATCGTCGACTGGATCAAGCCATTCACTAAAGTTAAAGACACCTCGTTTGATACGGGTCATGTCAAAGTTAACTGGTTTGAAGACGGAACTCTGAACGTTTCTGCTAACTGTCTTGACCGTCACCTGGCCACTCGCGGCGATCAGCCGGCAATTATCTGGGAAGGTGATGATCCGACCGATGATGCAACGTTTACCTACAACGAGCTTTTTGAGCAAGTCTGTAAATTCTCCAATGCGCTGAAAAGCCAGGGCGTACGTAAAGGTGATGTCGTTTGTCTTTACATGCCAATGGTCGCTGAAGCGGCTGTGGCAATGCTGGCCTGTACCCGAATTGGTGCCGTGCATACTATTGTATTCGGTGGTTTCTCTCCTGAAGCACTGGCGGGGCGTATTATTGATTCCAACGCCAAAGTGGTGATCACCGCAGATGAAGGCGTCCGTGCCGGTCGCGCCGTACCGCTGAAAAAGAACGTCGATGCCGCCTTGGCAAAAGACCATGTTACCAGTGTGGAAAAAGTCTTAGTACTGAAACGTACCGGTGGTGAGATCGAGTGGCACAGTGAACGTGATGTCTGGTGGCATGAAGCAACTGCGGTTGCTTCTACGCACTGTGAACCGGAAGAAATGAGTGCCGAAGATCCCCTTTTCATTTTATATACCTCAGGATCAACCGGCAAACCTAAAGGCGTACTGCATACCACCGGTGGCTACCTGGTCTACGCGACCATGACCTTCAAGTACGTCTTTGACTACCAAGAAGGTGAGATTTACTGGTGTACCGCGGATGTCGGCTGGATCACCGGCCACAGCTACCTGGTTTATGGGCCTTTGGCTAACGGGGCGACAACCCTGATGTTTGAAGGCGTCCCTAATTATCCATCTACCAGCCGCATGAGCGAAGTAGTTGATAAGCACAGTGTTAATATTCTTTATACGGCCCCAACCGCAATTCGTGCCCTGATGGCGAAAGGCGATCAGGCGATTACTGGCACCAGCCGCGAATCACTGCGCATCTTGGGATCGGTGGGTGAGCCGATTAACCCGGAAGCGTGGGAATGGTATCACCGCACTATCGGAAACTGCCACTGCCCGGTTGTCGATACCTGGTGGCAGACTGAAACCGGCGGTATTATGATCACCCCGCTTCCTGGGGCAACAGAACTGAAACCGGGCTCGGCCACACGTCCATTCTTCGGTGTCCAACCCGCGATCGTTGATAATATGGGTAACATCCTCGACGGTGCAGCAGAAGGTAACCTGGTCATGATTGATTCATGGCCCGGTCAGATGCGCACACTGTGGGGTGACCATGAGCGCTTTGAACAAACCTACTTCTCAACCTTCCAGGGTATGTACTTCTCTGGCGACGGTGCCCGTCGTGATGAAGACGGTTACTACTGGATCACCGGCCGGGTTGATGACGTACTGAACGTTTCCGGTCACCGTATGGGCACCGCAGAAATCGAATCGGCGCTGGTTGCTTTTGATAAAATTGCAGAAGCGGCGATTGTTGGGGTGCCGCACGACATTAAAGGCCAGGCAATCTACGCCTATATCACCTTAAATAACGGTGAGTACCCAAGCGCAGAGCTGCATAAAGAAGTGAAAGACTGGGTACGTAAAGAAATTGGGCCAATCGCAACGCCAGATTTCTTGCATTGGACTGATGCATTGCCAAAAACCCGTTCAGGTAAAATCATGCGCCGGATCTTACGCAAGATCGCAACCGGTGATACCGGCAGCCTGGGTGATACGTCGACCCTTGCCGATCCAAGTGTTGTCGATAAACTGATTGCCGAAAAGCAGACCGTTTTATAACACGGAAATACTGGTATAATACCAAGCCGCCGCAAGGCGGCTTTTTTTCGACTACAGTATTTAGACGCAGCAATGCTCGGACCACTCACCGCCAGATCTTCTACCTTGCTCGCGATAATGATGGTTTAAAGTCGCTACATTAGTAAATTATTTGTTTTTCAGCCAATAACAGCAGCTATATCACAGAAAAATGGCCGCACCATCCCCTTATAACGCTGAACTTACGATAAAAACAAACGTCTAACAAATCATCGCCGTATTCATACAGCTTACACTTGTGCGCACAAAACATCGGTGATTAGACCAGTATTTTGCTGCTATTTGCAGTGAATTCTCTATAATCATCCAACAAACAGGGTTTGGCAGTATAAATTTGGTCACAGGGAAACGACTTTGCAGGTTCCTGCGCGTTGTTAGAGTAAAACCTCAAAAACAAGTGAAAATACGTCAAGATGTCGACCGTTAAACGAATTTTACTTATTAATGGACCTAATCTAAATTTATTAGGTCTCAGAGAGCCCGGCCACTACGGCCATCAAACACTGGCTCAACTCGTTGCTGATTTAACGACTAAAGCAACGGATCTTGGTGTGACGTTAGATCACATTCAATCAAACGCAGAACATGAGTTGATTGATGCCATCCACCAGGCCCATGGCAATGTGGATTTTATCATCATCAATCCGGCAGCCTTCACCCATACCAGCATCGCGATCCGTGATGCATTGTTAGGTGTCGCGATTCCGTTTATTGAAGTGCACTTATCTAACGTTCATGCGCGAGAGCCTTTCCGTCATCACTCTTATCTGTCTGATAAAGCAGTCGGTGTGATTTGCGGTCTTGGCCCTGATGGTTATGAATTCGCCCTGAATGCAGCCGTACGACGCCTGCAATCAGAAAGCTAAATGAACAACATATTAAAGAGAAAGATAGATGGATATTCGTAAGATCAAAAAACTAATCGAACTGGTAGAAGAATCCGGTATTGCGGAACTGGAAATCTCTGAAGGTGAAGAGTCGGTACGCATCAGCCGTAATGTTCCTGCATCAGCAATGCCTGCACAGCAATTCATGACTGCACCTCAATTTGCAGCACCCGCTCAGGCAGCACCAGCAGAAGCGGCGGCTCCAGTAGCTCCTGCGGCACCAGCAGAACCTGCTGGCCATCAAGTTCTTTCTCCGATGGTGGGTTCTTTCTACCGTGCACCAAGCCCTGAAGCAAAAGCATTTGTGGAAGTAGGCCAGTCAGTGAACGTTGGTGACACGCTGTGTATCGTTGAAGCGATGAAAATGATGAACCAGATCCAATCTGATAAAGCGGGTGTGGTTGTCGCAATTCTTGCTGAAGATGGCGATGCAATCGAGTTCGACCAGCCTCTGGTTATCATCAAGTAACAGAGGCCTATTATGTTAGATAAATTAGTTATCGCTAACCGAGGCGAAATTGCGCTTCGTATTCTGCGTGCATGTAAAGAGCTTGGTATTAAGACGGTTGCTGTTCACTCAACAGCTGACCGCGATCTTAAACACGTTTTACTTGCAGATGAATCAATCTGTATCGGTCCGGCGAAAAGTACTGACAGCTACCTGAACATTCCTCGTATTATCAGTGCAGCAGAAATTACCGGTGCGGTTGCTATCCACCCGGGTTACGGTTTCCTCTCTGAAAATGCTGATTTTGCTGAGCAGGTAGAGCGTTCTGGCTTTATCTTTGTTGGCCCGAAAGCGGAAACCATCCGCATGATGGGTGATAAAGTGTCAGCGATTACTGCGATGAAAAAAGCAGGCGTTCCTTGTGTTCCTGGTTCTGATGGTCCACTTGATGATAACGAAGCGAAGAACAAGTCTTTCGCTAAACGTATCGGCTACCCGGTGATCATCAAAGCCTCTGGCGGCGGTGGCGGTCGTGGTATGCGTGTTGTTCGCTCTGAAGGCGAACTGACAGAAGCTATCGCGATGACCCGTGCAGAAGCTAAATCGTTCTTCAATAACGATGTGGTTTACATGGAGAAATTCCTTGAAAACCCTCGTCATATCGAAGTTCAGATCATGGCTGATGGTCAAGGTAATGCTATTCACTTAGGTGAGCGTGACTGTTCAATGCAGCGTCGCCACCAGAAAGTGGTTGAAGAAGCACCGGCACCGGGCATCACTGAAGAGATGCGCAAGTACATTGGTGAGCGTTGTACACGTGCATGTATCGAGATTAATTATCGCGGTGCGGGTACGTTTGAATTCCTTTACGAAAACGGCGAGTTCTATTTCATTGAAATGAACACCCGTATTCAGGTTGAGCATCCGGTAACGGAAATGGTAACAGGCGTTGATCTGATCAAAGAGCAGCTTCGTGTTGCTGCCGGTCAACCACTGTCATTCAGCCAAAGTGATATTAAGATCCATGGCCATGCTATCGAATGCCGTATCAATGCTGAAGATCCTGTTCGCTTCCTACCTTGCCCGGGTAAAATAGAACACTTCCATGCACCGGGTGGCATGGGGATCCGTTGGGAATCTCACATTTATGCCGGTTACACCGTACCGCCGCATTACGATTCAATGATCGGTAAGCTGATTGCGTATGGTGAGAACCGTGATGTGGCTATTTCACGTATGCGTAATGCGCTAGGTGAATCCATCATCGATGGTATTAAGACCAACATCCCGCTGCAGCAACAAATTATGGCCGATGAAAGCTTCCAGCATGGTGGCGCTAACATCCACTATCTTGAGAAGAAGCTTGGTCTGCAATAAGCAGCAAGAGCAATCACCAACATAAATAGTCTCAGGCTGCCTTCTGGCAGCCTTTTTTATTGATAATATCAACCTTTTACCTCTGGTATCCCTTCTCTCGACAACATCACCGCCCCCCCTTTTATTCCTCCTGTAAATTGACATGGTCGGTAGCACTGAGAAATAACTTTTGCCACAATACCCACCCTTTTTTTATTTGTATGAGCATTACTCACTTTCAACATGTTAGCCGAGTGATGCCCTGAACAACTGGAGACAGCAAGCATGAAGACGCTCTCTGCACGCTACCGTCAGGCCCATAGAGAGGCTAAATGGGCGGTAGGTCTAGCGTTAGCCTATTTTATCTGGTGGTATATCTCGGCCTATGCCTTCGCACCAACAGACGCCGCCAGCGCCCTTCCCGAACTCTATTTTGGTTTCCCACTCTGGTTCTTGCTGGCCTGTATTATTGGTCCGGTATTATTCACGGTGCTATGCGGCTTAATGGTCAAATTTATCTATCAGGATATGTCGCTGGACGTCGAGAAGGAGAATGATCATGAATAGCCAACTGCTTATCCCCCTGGTGATCTATTTACTGGCCGTGTTTGCCCTGGCCTTGATGACTCGCCGCCGCAGCCATTCAGCCAACGGCTTCCTCAGTGAATACCTGGTTGGTAACCGCAGCATGGGCGGCTTTGTACTGGCGATGACGCTGGCGGCAACCTATGCCAGTGCCAGCTCGTTTATAGGCGGTCCGGGAGCGGCCTATAAAATGGGATTAGGCTGGGTGCTGCTGGCCATGATCCAGCTGCCCGCCGCCTGGTTAACCTTAGGGGTACTCGGCAAAAAGTTTGCGATTGAAGCCCGTCTTCATAATGCCCTGACCTTAAACGACATTCTGTATGCCCGCTACAAAAACCGGGGGGTTGTTATTTTTGCGTCACTGGCGCTATTACTGGCCTTCTTCGGCACCATGGTGGTGCAGTTTGTCGGCGGGGCACGGCTGCTGCAAACCGTCACCGGACTGCCCTATTCGCAGGGGTTGATGATCTTTTCCATCACCGTCGGGCTCTACACCACCATCGGTGGCTTTCGCGCCGTGGTCATGACCGATACCATTCAGGGCATCATGATGATCATTGGTACCATCGCCTTGTTAGCCGGTATCGTCCATGCGGGGGGGAGCTTCGGCGAGCTGATCACCGAGTTGCACCAGATCGATCCGGCCCTTGTCACCCCGTTCGGCCCGGATAATTTTCTTAGCCAGCCATTCATGCTCAGTTTTTGGGTGCTGGTCTGCTTCGGGGTGATCGGTTTACCCCATGCCGCGGTACGCTGTATGTCATACAAAGACAGTGGTTCGCTGCATAAGGGGATGGTGATCAGTACCGCTATGGTGGCCTTCCTGATGCTGGGAATGCACCTGGCTGGGGCTCTGGGGCGCGCTATCGTGCCGGATATTGCCAGCCCGGATCAAATCATGCCGACCCTGATGGTGACAGTACTGCCACCTGTCGTGGCGGGGATCTTCCTTGCGGGGCCGATGGCCGCCATTATGTCGACTATCGACTCACAGCTGATCCAAGCTTCGGCGACCTTGCTAAAAGATCTGTATCTCAACTACATCAATCCTAAAGCAGCCCAAGGGCCGGAAGCAGAGAAGCGTCTGCCAAGGCTGTCACTCTGGATTACCGCCATTTTCTCCGCGCTGGTATTCGTGGCTGCCACCAATCCGCCGGATATGATCATCTGGCTCAACCTGCTGGCTTTTGGCGGTATGCAAGCCGTATTCTTGTGGCCGCTAGTACTGGGGCTGTATTGGCAAAAAGCCTCTGCTGCGGGTGCCTTTGCGTCTATGATCACCGGCCTGACTTGCTACATTGGTCTCTCGGTGATAAAGCCCGATTTAGCCGGCCTGCATGCCATCGTCCCGACCCTGGCTTTTGGTCTGATTGCGTTTGTGCTCGGCAGCTTAGCCAAGCCGGTAATGGCCATCGCACCGCAACAGTAGCCCCTCACCGTGCTTTTATTTCTGCCTCGTCAAAAGATAGCCCCTCGGTGCTATCTTTTTTATCGCTCACTAAACCAGCAGTGGTGATTCACACTCAATGGCTGTGGATTGGTGAAATTTCATGCTAAACTGCGCCCCCTATGTTTCAGTAGTAAAAAAAAATAAGCGAATTAACCATGCCTTGGATCCAAATAAAACTGAACGCAACCGCTGAAAATGCGGAAGCGATTGGCGATATGTTAATGGAAGAGACTGGCGCTCTATCTGCCACTTTCCTTGACGCACAAGACACACCAGTATTCGAGCCGATGCCCGGTGAAACCCGCCTGTGGGGTGATACTGATGTGATTGGTTTATACGATGCTGAAACCGACATGGATTTCGTGCTGAACATGCTAAAGAACAGCCCGCTGATTGCTGACGATTTTGCTTACAAAATCGAGCAGTTAGAAGACAAAGACTGGGAACGTGAGTGGATGGACAACTTCCACCCGATGCGTTTTGGTAGCCGTTTATGGATTTGCCCAAGCTGGCGTGAAGCACCAGAGCCTGACGCAGTCAACGTACTGCTAGACCCTGGCCTGGCATTTGGTACCGGTACCCACCCTACGACCTCGCTATGCCTGGAATGGCTGGACGGCCAGGATCTCACCGGTAAAACCGTGATCGATTTTGGCTGTGGCTCCGGTATCCTGGCGATTGCCGCTTTGAAACTGGGTGCTGCGAAAGTCATTGGTATCGACATCGATCCACAGGCGATTCTAGCGTCAAAAGATAATGCCGAGCGAAATGGCGTTGCCGACAAGCTAGAATTGTACTTACCGCAAAATCAACCTGAAGGTATTCAGGCTGATGTCGTCGTAGCTAATATTCTTGCGGGCCCGTTACGCGAACTGTCTCCGGTCATTAAAGGGCTCGTAAAACCCGGCGGCGATCTGGCGATCTCTGGCGTACTGGAAGTTCAGGCTGAAGACGTCTCCACTTACTACGCCGATGAACTAACATTAGATCCGGTTGTGGCGCGTGAAGAGTGGTGCCGTATTTCCGGCCACAAAGCGTAATTATCCGTAGATACGGTTTCGTTTCATCAATTTTTACTGTGCAATAAATCGCCAATTAATTGAAAATCATACTTTTTTGTTAATCAAAAACTAAATGCTCAATTATTGGCCTTTTCAGAATGGGAAAAAATGCGTAAAATGCGCGCCCTTACTGGCACAGTCAGGTACAGACGTTTGCAGATCGGTCCTTATCAACTTAACAACCAGCTGATAGTCGCGCCAATGGCGGGTGTGACCGATCGGCCATTTCGTGAACTTTGCCTGCGCTACGGCGCTGGCATGGCTGTGAGCGAGATGATGTCGTCAAATCCAGATTTATGGAAAACGTCTAAATCGCAGAATCGGATGGTTCATGAAGGAGAATCGGGGATTCGCTCGGTTCAAATTGCGGGAGCCGATCCGAAGCTGATGGCCGATGCTGCTCAATTTAGTGTTGAGAACGGTGCGCAAATCATCGATATCAACATGGGTTGCCCGGCGAAAAAGGTCAATAAACGATTGGCAGGTTCTGCACTGCTGCAATATCCCGCGTTAATCGAAGAGATCCTTCGTAGCGTGGTGAATGCCGTGGATGTTCCGGTGACGCTGAAAACGCGAACAGGCTGGGACTTAGACAACCGAAACTGTGTCAAGATTGCCCAACTCGCGGAACAATGCGGCATTCAGGCTTTGGCCCTTCACGGGCGCACGAAAACCTGTATGTACAAAGGTGACGCGGAATATGACTACATCAGAGCAGCTAAACAAGCAGTATCGATTCCGGTGATCGCTAACGGTGATATCGATTCACCGGAAAAGGCCCGCTTTGTACTCGATTACACGGGTGCAGATGCTTTGATGATTGGCCGGCCTGCACAAGGGCGGCCGTGGATTTTCCGAGAAATCCACCATTACTTAACAACCGGCGAATACCTGCCTGCCCCGTCTCTGGATGAGGTAAGTGGCATTATGCTGGGTCATGTTCAAGAACTTCACCGTTTCTACGGGGAGTATTTAGGGCTGCGCATTGCACGTAAACACGTGTCTTGGTACTTAAAAGAACATGCACCAGCTGGTGATTTCCGCCGGTCCTTCAACGCTATCGAGAACGCTCAAGAGCAAATCGATGCGCTGCAAGGCTACTTCGAAAACGTTGCATAAATACTAGAAGAGCTTACAGAATTATGTTCGAACAAAATCTGACTTCCGAAGCGTTAACAGTTACAACTGTAACTTCACAAGACCAAATCACACAGAAGCCACTTCGTGACTCTGTTAAAGCGTCACTAAAAAACTATCTGGCTCAATTGAATGGTCAGGAAGTCGACGATCTGTACGAGCTAGTGCTTGCAGAAGTTGAGCAACCACTACTGGATACTATCATGCAGTACACCCGTGGTAACCAGACTCGCGCAGCAACCATGATGGGTATCAACCGCGGTACGCTTCGTAAGAAGCTTAAAAAATACGGCATGAATTAATAGTCCCAGTCTAATTAATTGTTTTTAAAGGGCTTTTTGCGGAAGTAAAAAGCCTTTTTTATATCTAAACCCACAATCGCACCCACACAGTAAAAATCCACTCTCAAATTACCCACAAAATATTTCATGCGAAAATCCTAAAAACAATCTTTTCCAAATTGAGCCAAATGGTTAGGACATTAGGACAAACACAATAAAATCATAGCCTTAAAGTGTCCTAAGTTACGGCTTCCGTCCTAACCGGTTAGGACAAATTACCTAACAAGCTGAATTTATGCATTAAACCACAGACAGGAAAGACTAAATGTCGTTTTGATTATTTTAAATCAGGCGTGTCTGGTTGCTATACCGTCATCTAACATCACCAGCTAACAGCCACATTGGAAAGCATTTCTATCAGAGTTCAGAAATCTGTTTGCTACACATATCCAAACCAAACCGAATAGTAACCATAATCGGACCTAAAACGGCTTGTAGGCAAGGCTTTTAACTGGCTATCACCTATGAGGCTATTCAATATGTTTTCGCCTTAATACGGCTTATATTTGCGATTTAAAGCAAAAATAGAAAAAGGCGTTTCGCCTAGGTTTATGTGACTTAGGGCAAACCCGTTTCGGGTTGTTGGTATCAGGTTTGTGATTCAGACCTATAAATAATTGTAAATTCGATGAAAGAGGTTATTTCCCCATGATTAAACCTGTTTGGTTAGAAGACAGTTCTGAATCTAGTCAATCTTTTTGGTTCACTTCGGGAAATTCCGATCGTCGGTAACTTCGCCACTCAGCTTCGAGAAATACAAACTAGACGACTGACTATGCAGTTCATAACCAGCCTGCTGAGACGCTTTGGGACAAGACCTTGTTAGAGTTTTAACTTAATTCGATAAATTTCAAATTAACTAAAGTCAGTAACAGCTCCGGACTTTTTACCTGAAAATAGAGCACCGCCTCAACTCAGCTTGTTTGATGGCTAATAAACGATCTTTTTCATAAATTTTTCGACTTTAGTGCTGTTAGTTGAATATCGGTAGTCGGCAGATGAATGATGGTATGAGATTACATATGCCCGCAATCTCATATCTTGGACGTATAAAATGTCATACAACTCTAAACTAAAAAATGATGGTTTGCTGACTTGCTTAACGACATGCATTCTGATTTCTCCTGCTTTGCCGGCTCAGTCAGCAGCAGATGGTTCAGCTAAGGCAGACAGGGCTTCACGATATTCAGTCAGTGCGCTCGGAGGGGTGTAATACCTGTGGCTTGGTATAGCCCTATCACTACTTTAAAGGAAATCAAAATGACAGATAAAATAAACAGTGATATCGAGGAATCTGCAGATAACGGCGAAACTAAGGGAGGACTCTCGCGTCGTAGTTTTATCGCGTCGTCTGCCGGTACCGCAGCCCTAGCTGCAGGATCCATCGGTTTGATGGGCGCAGCCTCTTCAGCGAATGCCGCGGTATCTCCGCCAGAGCCTGAGTCTCCAGATACATCTATCCGTTGGAAAACCAAGAAAGGCGACCTATACAACGAGAAACTTGGCTACGGTGACGAAGACGTGACCGGTTACAAAGGGCGCTATGTATACGGTCCTACCGTGGGCATTCTACAACTGCCAGCGAATATTCCCATGCTGCCTGGTGATATGGGCAATCCAACCACCTTCGACTTTCCCGTCCTGTATGAATTGATTGAAGAAATTGACCCGTTCTGGGTTCTGGCTGCTGACCCTCATCCTGTGGTTATGAAAAAACTTATAGCTGCATGTAAACGACTTACTGTACAAGGTGTCACGACTATCATCGGTAATTGTGGTTTCTTTGCCAATTATCAACCTGAAGTATCCAAGTCACTTGACCCTGGCGTGCAGTTCTTCAACGGCTCACTAATGCAGGTGCCTATGTTGCTGAACAGTGTTGGTGCAAACAAGAAAGTAGGTGTTCTAACTGCAAATGCAGAGTTGTTGATCCCTTCTCCTGCTCTCAAAAACTCTGGCGTGTCGGAGAAGGACATGAGCCGAGTGGTGATTGTTGGAAACGAAAACGGAAAACAGATGAAGAGAATTACCGAAGAGACGGGTAGTTTTAACCCCAAAAAATTGGAACAGGAACTGGTTAAGCTGGCGGTAGATATGGTCAAAAAGCACCCCGATATTGGCGCGATAGTGCTCGAATGTACGGAGTTCCCCCCCTACGCTCATGCCATTCAAGATGCCACTCGTCGCAATGTATGGGATTTCGTAACCATGACCAATTTCATGCACGGAGGAGCTATGCGCAAACCCTATACAGGATGGATTGGTTAGGTTGGTTGCTCTGCATCGAGCAATTAAACGAATCCTCGTAGGGAGGCCCATAAGGGCCATCCCTATAACGGTTCATAATAAATTGAGAATCGGTGGGAAATTATAATGAAAACGAAATTTAACAATTTAATGGGGAAGCGTTGGATTAAGTTGACGGTTTTGGCCTGCGGTCTAGTGTCTATTGCAACACTACAAGGGTGCGCCGTTGGGCCTAAGTTATACGAGTCGAGTTTTACTGATTATAACGATGCTATCCGTAAGACGTCGGATGGGCAGATGTTGGCTAACCTGGTTCGAATGCGCTACCTCGAATCTCCCATCTTTTTGCAGGTCGCCAGTGTTTCTACCAGTTTTAATATGAGTGCCAATGCGGGGGCCTCAGCTACCATAAATGAGAGTGCAGCGGATGCTTACGGTGTTTCTGCAGGAGCAGGATTTTCCGAAACGCCAACGATCACGTTCTCACTACCGGAGTCACGAGGATACTATGGCCTGCTAATGGCACCTCTGAGCACAAACCAAATAACACAGTTGATAGACGCCGGCTTCGACAGCAGGGATGTAATGCAAACAGCCGTACGTAGAATCAATGGATTGGAAAACCTCTCAATAGATCATTCATTGTATCCAAAACCCCCGCGGACCTATTCGGGTTTTCTTGAAGCATTGGATTTGATTGAGAAGCTCAGTACTGAAGAACTAGCCGAGTTTGCCCCCAGCAGTGCTTTCTCTATCTGGTCGAGCCCGGTCGGTCCAATAAAGTTTGATGCTATGTCCCAGATTGGTTTGCTTGCATCCCAAGTATACGCGCAGAGCGCTTCGGGCGCTGATCTTATAGAGAATGCGAAAGGTCAATGGGAAATGCATACCTTCACTCGTCGTATGGCTTTACGATTCCCTCCAGAGGCAATTTACTCTCCTGATGCTAAGCGCTTGAAGCAACTCCTTCAGCTCGATTCTCAGCGAAATTCCTTCCCGATGCTGGATTTTGAATTCACCTCAATAGAAAAAGGGAGAGCATATGTTGGTGCGTCACCAGCTGCTCTGGACTCAAAGTCAAGTTGGTTGGAAATTGGCATTAGAGGGCGCTCAATGATGGAAATCATGCAGATTGCATCTACCGGAGTAAATATACCTGAAGAAGATGTTAGTGGAGGTATTGTTTATTCAGGAGAGAAAAAGTCCCCAGCTCCGGGAGAATTGGTGTTCGATATAAAGAGTTCAAATGATGAGCCATTAAACGCAGCTTTACGTGTTAAATATCGGGACCACTGGTTTTACATTCCGGACAATGACCTCGAAAGTCGAAAGTCGTTCGCACTGCTTAATGCCTTCTTCGCAGTAACTGCCGGCACTGTACCTGGCGCTAATCCAGTACTAACTCTGCCTGTTAAATAAGACTTATTGAGTAGCTCGCTTTAGCGGGCTGCCTTTTCCACTGGAATTAGAGCAAAAATCCAAGGGCTGCGTTCAAAAAAACGACAGTTAAGGAGAGTAACATGAATAACATTATGATGATTGGAGCCGGAGATCTGGGTGTACGCATCGCAGATATGTTTATTCGCCGTATGCCGCTGCTGTTCAAAACGCAAGGCGCTTACCGGTATGGGACTACAAAACTCTGACTAAGTGGATTTACTCCGGCTGTGTTCGCAGGCCTTTCAGTGGACATATTTAACGTGATTGATATTTCCACTCCATTGGGGGGTGAAAATGGGGTTAGATCTATATTTAAACTTTCTATGGCTCGTACCGTTTACTGCGTGGTTTGCGACTCGTAATAAGTCGCAATTAGTAAGAGGTACAATCACAGGTGTTTCGTTTGGCTTGGTCATCTCCTATGTTTCTGCGGGCTTATATGCCTTGTATTATGCTTGGCCAGCTTCTGAAGTGTTTGGTCAAATAGGGTTTTATTTAAATTTTATCCATGATTTAGCAGGTGTTAGAGTAGCCATTATCCTCCAGTTAATTTCTGCTGAATCCCCTATAACCGACGATCAAAAATTTTTAATAGCAGTAGTCAATACCGTTTTTTGGGGAATCACGTATGGCCTTTTAGGGTTTTTGTGGGGGTATTTTAGAATTAAATACCTAACTCATTGCGGGTTGTAGAGTGATTGGGATTGGGTTGCTATTGAACTGATCCAGTAACTTTGGACATCAAATATCATTTTCTTCAATGGATAATCTATCGGTTAAAAGACAACTTGAATGAGGAATAGCCCTAACTCTGATTAGGGCCGTAGCAGCACATGAAAGAGACTTCAGACTGAATGGTTATGCGGCTTCGCTATCTATTAGTTGAAGCGCGGTTATATTGGGAGAATGAGCGTTAATAGCATCTGATTTGGCATAAGTTCAGGTATTGAAAACCAGCATAAACAGGCTTTGAATGAGTTTTAGCTCTAACGCGTTTTGGGGCAAAAGTGAGGCAAAGCTATCGACCTCATACCGCATGGCTATTCATCATCACTCGTTGAAGCAGTGCCACTGATTTTGCTAGGAACTGGGGAAAGCTTTCTATAAAAGTGCAGCACTAAGACTGAGGTTTAACGGCTTTTCTAACACACAAGACAACCTTAAATCGCAAGATTAAAGCCAAACGCCCTACACGTTTGGCTAACCGAAAGCCTATAGGTTTGATTCAAATATAACGTTAACTGGCACATTACAATGCTGGCAAAATTGCTCCTTCATAACGACTAAATCGGGAATTGAGTAGGCGTTTACCCTGCGGTTTCCTGATTGAATTTTTCCCCCGTTGGTAATGCCTGCTACTTTTTTGAGGTAAGAGCCAAACGCGATAGGGCTTAAGCGACTATAACCTTGCACATTCAGCATGTCACAATACCGAATGTAACTGTTATAGAATGCGGCTTTAGACGCTTTTTTGTCGGCTACAGCTTCAGAGAAGAAGTCGCTATCTTCAAGGCTTCCTTCATCTAAAAGTGCTTGCAGCCATTTTGCTTCAGGTGGTAATGATTCAATAATTTGTTGGTCAGTAGCCGCTGTTTTTGGGGCTTTATGCAGGTTAAAGCGGCTTAAATCGTAGTTTTGCAGAAAGTTGAAAAACTGCCCTATAACCTCACTCGAATTTATATCGGTGTAGAGTGCTTCAAAGTAAGCTGGATCTTGCTTCTTTTGTTCTGAGACTTCTAGAATGAAGAAACGGCGTTCATCGGCTGATTGTGGTACAGCCCAGCAGTTATTGGTACACATCATATAACGGTGAAAACTGGCTATCTCGATGGCATCTTTACCCTTAGCTTCAATGGTCATGGTGCTTTCAGTGATCAAGGTTCGTAACTTACCCGCATCTTTGTTTGAACCGCCCCAAAAGGCTTCTTCTATGGTCACAAACAACTTGTTAGCCAAGTGACTATTGAACGCACCGAAGATATGTTTACTGTCTTGAACCCGAATGGCATGTTGCCCTAATAATCTTTCCATAATTACAGATACCGTACTTTTACCTGTTCCACGGGCTTCTGATTTCAGCACTAAGCACACACCGCTTTTTTGCTCTGGCTTTTGTACAATATCCGCCATCCAAGCCAGTAAATATTCAAAGTGCTCAGTGTTACCATCACAGATGATGTGTTGGAGATGCCACATAATGCTAACTAACTTATCGACACCTTTTACCGCAGTAACCGCAAAACCATCCCACATATTAAGAAAGTGTCCGACTGTTCGACCGCTAGGATCAAAAACCACGCCTTGATAGGTTTTTCGGTTTAAATCTCGCATCCATAGATTAAATGCATTCACTTTTTTGAAAATGGTTTTGTCTCCACTCACAATGGAATATGGCAAGTTTAAATTAGAGTAGAGTTCCCTTTTCTGCGGGACGGCTGAAAAGGTATAACAGGCATTGCCTTTGTGATCAGTAATCTGTTCTGCAATTAAGGTTTTTGAACCATGAATCACCACTGAGTGAGTGGTATTAAACCGCTCTATAACCGTTGGGGTAACGGCTTCCAGTGTGTCTGGTTCAGCCAATTTGCACAAACTCAATAACGAATCATAAGCGAAGAATTCATTGTCACTACTTGCTGATGTTACTCCGCTTGTCTCTTTTTTATTTGGGACAAACGAATCAACAAGGTGTGGCGATTGAATAATTTGGTTAAAACCATCTCGCCCAACCTGATCAACCAAGGCTTGTTCACGCTCTGTGGGTTTATTCCTCGCCCATTCGAAGATACCCTGTTCATTTTGAAACGCTTTGTCAAACAGTGATTTTAAGCCCGCATGTTGGGCTGTTTTAATCGCTGTTGTAGCTGCTAAAGGAAGGTTTTTATTACTTTCATTACCCGTATGATACAGGTAATAGCCGACCGTCAAATCGGCATCATTTAAAGTTGATGCGAAATTTTGCATAACATATTATACTTTTGTCGTTAGCTAGCGGTGATCGGGTGACCAAACTTTCACACCGCTACTGATTAAAAGGAGCCTGCCTAAGTGCAGGCTTTTTGCTTTTTAGGGTTTTGCATTAGTTTTACTCTAAGCTTTGTAACCATCCCTCATAAGTTGAAACGCGCCAGCCTAGGGTTTTATTGCCCGTTCTGAGCGGTTGCGGAAACTTGCCATCCCTCACCCAGCACCAAAGTGTGCGTCTATCCCGTCCGACCAACATGCATACATCCATGATACTCAGTAATTTTTCAGCTTTTAGTTGTCGTGCTTGTTGTAGTTGTTGTTCCAAAGTCATGATTTAATGTCCTATGTTGTTCAATGAGATTTGATTAAACACTCTCGGACATTTACAAAGAACCCCTACCTTTGTAAATGATTAAAATTCAATCGCTTAGGGTTTTATGTTTTCTTGGATATACGCTTCATAAGTATCTTTACTCTCAAAATTACCTTCCATAAGTAACTCATCATGTTCATCATCATTAAAGACTGAAGCAGCTTCTGATGCTTGGGTATATATGCTACGGTGTCCTTTCAAAACTTGAAAAACACGAGTATCAGATACACCAAGTGCATCCCCGATTTCTTTATAAGATTTATTAATTTCAGGGCATTTGAGGTACTCGCTTGGCTCAAATGTGGATGCCTTCGATATTATGTAATTAATAATATCACTATCAGTTACTGTACTTGGTCTTGCATTATTAGTTGTTATTCCAAGCTCATTGGTGAAGTACTTGGCGGCTGTTTTGGCATCTACGCCGTTTCGAATATCTGAAGCATACTTATAAAAAGCCCCAGAAAGATTCTCCCTTAATAGCATTGGAGCTGCTAGTTCAATGGTTTCGGCTAGTTCAACCATATAATTGGCGGCATCATCAATACTCGTTTTTCTCCGCTCATATTTATCATTAATATACTCAGAAGCAACTGGTACTAACCGCTGATTTCCATCATTGTCCATCGTCACTGTTGTTGCTGCGCTAAACTTCTTTATCATTGTTAATACTTCCTGTTAATGTCTGCTTTGATGACTCAATGATTTGTTCACCCACAAATTCAAAGCGGCTTGTTTTTTACCTAAGTGCTGTGAGCGGTTATAGATTGCCATCACTCCACCTAGAGCATGTCCTAATAGTTGTTCCACCACATAAGGCTCAACTTCCATATCATTCAGCATGGTTGCAAACGTTCTTCTCAGATCATGGAATGTCCAATGCTCTTTATGCTCAAGTTTTTTGGATCGAGCTGAACCGAATACACTCACAGTTTCAGGTCGTTTTAGCTCTCCCAACAGATAATTATTATCAGTTTGGTCTAACAAGCTCTGAATGTAGGGCTTTAATACTTCGGGTATTGGACGAACGATTTTTTCATTCGTTTTGCTGTGTTCTTTGGGGACCGTCCACAAACCTTCTTGCAGATCCCATTCTGATATTTGTGAAAGGCGTAGTTCGTGAGTTCTGCAACCAAACACAATAAGTAGACAAGTTAAGTTCTGATAATACCACTGTGACTTAATACCAATACACCATTGCCATACATCCATTAGCTCAGACCATGACAGAACTCGATCTTTTTTCCCTTGACGCTCACCAATATCAGTCACGGTGAGATCATCTAAGGCGTTTGATTTTGCAAACGTACGAACACGGCAAAATCTCAATGCTTGTTTACAGTTTTGCAAGATGTAGCCAGCAGCTTTAGGTGCTGGGCGGTGATAGGTTCCTTTGGTGATATCATCCAGCACCTTTACCCATGCTGCGGTATCGCATTGCTCGACCAATCGATCACCAATATGGGGATAAACATGCCTTTCAAATTGCGCTCGATGCCTAAGATAGTTAGAGCGGTTCTTTTCTGCGTAATTCACCAGCCAATACTCCAACGCTTCTTTTACGGTCACGTTTTTTTTCAGTTCAGTTAGCTTGGCTTGTTGTTGGGTTTTAGGGTTAAAACCGTCTTCTAAGGCAGAACGACACTTCAATGTCTCTGCACGGGCTTTTGCTAACCCCATACTGGGATAACGCCCAATGGTCATATCTTGCTGCTTACCATCATAACGGTAACGAAATACAAAATTGACCTTGCCCGTTTTACGGTGAAACACATACAAACCATCACGATCAGCGTATTTAACCGGGGTGCTATCATGTTTCTTGCCATTTAAAGATTTTAGTTTTGAGTCAGTTATCGGCATTCTTATACCTCTATTGCTTCTGTCCTAACCTGTCCTAACTGATTTTTTAAGTTAGGACACTGTAAGTTATTGTTTAATTAGTGGTTGACCTAAGTGTCCTAACTGTCCTAAATGAAAATGAGTTTGGAAAAACTCTTCTACTTAAGTTCAGTTGAACCCACAAATGAACCCACACTTTGAGCAATATAAACTAGGATAAAGATGGATAGAAGATAACAAAACAGCATGAAATGTAATTAGAAAACAATAGATTAGATTAGGTAATATAGATAACAACAGAAATGAAATAATGGAATTAACTGGCATACGGCATGAACTAAACCGCGAGTTCATCGAATTATTAAGCCCTGGGCTATTCTGGGGCTTTTTTATGCTTGCTATTCCCCTTCTATCCCATTTCACAAATCAAGTCTTGCTTTGAATAGACGGACTTCCCAGCCTTCTTGCCATCATCAACTTCATGATTTTTTCCCATGATGACACTTTCATTATGAATTTTTCGCATCAAGAGTTACGTGAAACATATTGCAACAACAATTCTCATTAAGAAACATCTGTTATGTTCAAAATAAGATCTCTTGTTAATCATCATGCATATGGTGATTTATAGTGAAATGACAAATTTGCCTTCTCATTGTGCGAGATCAATCCCATCCTTCCCCATGAACACCCGACCAAATATAAATCTGTTGATATCGAATTCCTGCGCTTTCCTGCGCTACTTCATATGATAAATACCTATATCCAAAGAATAACTGTGCCAGAGTTCAGATTTCTAAATCATATTTGTTATCAAGGTGAGATATTCGATAAATAGATAATTTCAGTGAAACATCAATAAAAACAGTCGAATCATCTAAAACATGAAAACTAGACAAAGTGGCATTAATTCAGAGATGGATATTAATAGACATTAACAGGTCAAATTTATTACCACCTTTTGATAGGTGACACCAATAAACGCTAACTGACACATATGATAATTACATAAAAACCAGATATCACTCTCAGCAGCTAGATTTTACAAATCACACAAAAAAACAAACAAGCCATTGATTTAAATAAACTATTTAGCATCAACTATATTTGAGTTCGCTTAAATATAGTTAAATACAAGCTTGAATAATAAATCCAATTTCATATGATAAATGCAAACCAATGAAATTTATAAATTTTTAAGGCTAGCAAACATGATTGAAATTAGTGTTGTCATTCCAACCTATAATCGTTCCGACCTACTGTCACACACGCTTACCGCTCTACAGGCACAAACTCTGGATAAAAGCATATTTGAAGTTATTGTTATCGATGATGGAGGCAGTGATAACAGCGAAGAAATCGTCAGTCGTTTTAAACCCGACCTTGACGTAAAGTATTTCTGGCAAGAGGATAACGGTTTTAGAGCAGGAAAAGCCCGCAACATCGGTACCGCGATTGCGGAAGGAAAATATGTTGTCTATGTCGACACCGGCGTATTGCTTTCAACGACTGCCCTAGAAGAACACCTACAAGTACACCGTAATGCCTTACACCCTGTCGCAATCATTGGCTATGTCTATGGTTTCGACCTCGATGCGAAAGGCATTGAGAAAATGAATACTGTTATCGATGCCAATGATGTCGATAGTATCCTCTACCAGCTCCATCAACAAAATGCGTTTGATATTCGCCAACAGCAATATGATGACTTAGGTGAAAACATCGCTAATTGGCCAGCCCCGTTTGACTTATTTTGGACTTGTCATGTCTCTGCAGAAAGAAGTGAACTTCTGAAAGTAGGTTTATTTGATGAAACTTTTCAGAGTTGGGGCGGAGAAGATGTTGATTTAGGTGTTCGACTATTTTTAAATAATAATATGTTCGTCATGAACAAATCTATTTGCTCATTCCATTGGCCTCACCCTAAAGAGGTTGCCGATCATGAAAATTCGTCAAATAGTGCCGCCGAAACCATTCATAATAAATACAACATCTGGCAAACAAGCTTTTATAACATTGTTCATGAAGGCAAGTCTTTACCGTTGAATAAAATCATTCAGATTCACAAAAACAAGCAGAATGTAAGCTACGCGTAGAGAAAAAACCATGCCATGTGTATATGAAAATATTTACCCTATCAATCAAGATAAAGCATCAGCGCTAATTCATGAAAAATACCATGAACATGTTATATTAAGTGAAAACAATTCATTAATTGGTACGCCTCATATCGCCTTCACGCTTGTTCGAGATTCTGATGATTATCACCATGATGTACAACACCAAGAAATAAACAGCGATGACTTCAGAGAATGTATCTCTATTGGCTCAGGAAGCACATTATATTCTGAAGATAACTTAGGTTTTGAAAATCGCTCCGTCAGATTAACCGTTGTTAAAATCAACCAGCAATCGGCTGGCAGAATTACCATTGGTGATAATGTCATGCTGCAAGGCACTGCGATTGTTTGCTATAACGCCGTTGAGATTGGAAACAATGTCTTGTTTGGCCCTCAGGTTACGATTATGGATAGCAGTGGACACCCCATTCGAGACCGAGGTAACCATGATGAGGCTGCTCGCACGACATCGGCAAAGGTCACGATTAAAGATAACGTCTGGATTGGTATGGGGGCAACAATATTAAAAGGCATAACAATTGGTGAAAATAGCGTCATAGGGGCAAACAGTGTGGTTTATGAAAGTATTCCAGATAACTGTATTGCAATCGGCAACCCGGCAAGAATTGTAAAACAGCTATAAGCCCTTGTCCTAAATTAGAATGTTATCATCATCATGACAATAACCATTAGTCACAAAGTCATTAACTCACCGTTATATGCTTTGTTGAAGCTGGCAATTCCCATTTCATTACAAACCGCCATCTTTTCGAGCAAGAGTATTATCGATACTTTAATGTTAGGTAAACTCAGTGCATTTGATATTGCAGCGATTGGTTTTGCATCTAAAGCACAATTAATCATTATCTTTTTTATTATTGGCCTCAGTATTGGCGGCGGTCAGGTAGCCGCTCAATGCTGGGGATCAATAAAGACTGACGATTATAAGTTTAAGAAATCCATCATAATTATATTACTGCTTAGCTTTCTTGCTGCATTGTTATTTTTCATCCCTCTGTCTTATTTCTCTCGAGAGATAATGGCAATGGGTACACAATCAAATGAGATAATAACAAGAGGCAGCGATTACCTTGAAATTACTGCCTATAGCTTATTCTTCTTTGCCTATACATCCACCCTTGCCACAGGCCTGCGCGTGATGCACCAGCCTATGGTCGCCACAGTGATCAGTACGATTGGTGTTGGGCTCAATATTGTCCTTAACTGGCTTCTCATCTTTGGTCACTGGGGAATGCCAGCGATGGGAATACAAGGCGCGGCTATTGGTACCCTGATCAGCGCCATTATTGAAACACTATGTCTCTTTGCTTTCCTGCTGTATCAGCGTCATCGATTGGCCTTTCTGCCCTTAAATCTGTTGAGATCGATTACAGCACAAGATATTAAGACCGTCGCCCAGCTGTCGATGACCGCTGCCATCAACAGCATTGTATGGGCGTTAGGATTATTTGCTTTTCACGCTTTACTGGGAAAGACCGATGCCAATTTATTGATCGCACTTGCCGTCTTAACCCCAATCGAAGCGCTATCAATGGCGTTGCTGATTGGATTATCAAATGCAGCATCAATCATCATTGGTAACCATGTGGGGGCTGACAGGTTTGATCTCGTCAAGACCGATAGCCGCAGAATGCTACAGGTGAGCATTGTTTTTGGCGTAATAACCGCCCTGATTTTATGGGCAACTCAGACAACCGTCATAGATTGGTTTTATGTCGGTACGTCTAGTGCGAGATCGTTAACAGAGCAACTTTACAACATCATGGCGCTATCTATCGTCATTAAAAGTCTGTCGATGATGTTTATCGTCGGTATTTTACGTGCTGGAGGCGATGCGCGTTTTTGTTTATACACCGACATATTTGCTCAGTGGGTTTTCCTATTACCCTGCACCGCTTTTCTCGCTTATACCTTACAACTTGATGCCGTCTTCCTCTACAGCTTAATCATCATAGAAGAAAGTCTGAAAATACTGATTTGCATCGCGCGATTACGATCTGGAAAATGGATAACAAACCTGTCTAAATGTATGAGTTAAGACACTCTCGATGCTTTCGTCCAGAGAAGTCCCTTTCGCCTAATCGGAAAGCAGTGCAGAAGACGATGTTGTCCGGCTTGCAATACAAACAATCCGCCTCCGGTTTCGGCGGATTGTTTAGCATAAACAACTCAAAAAATTAGAGGTAGTCACACAGGTAAGCCGTGGTTTCTGTTACTTTGACTTCAAATGAGGCATCGCCGGGTACTTCAAAATCATCACCCGCGTTAAAGGTGATCCAGTCAACATGACCCGGTAATTTCACCGTCAGTGATCCTTTCACTACCGTCATCCGTTCTGGGGCTGCAGTACCAAAGGTATAATCACCGGGAGCCATAACACCAACACTGGTATGTTCACCATGGGTTTCAAAACCAATGGATTTCACTTGGCCATCAAAATATTCATTTATTTTCAGCATGATATTCCCTATCAATTATTGTTTTAGCGTAAATTTGAAGCTACCACAGTTCATATACCCAAACCACTTCAATATGCCGGGTTCAGCAAGAACTTAGTCGTCTTTCACCAAGACAATACTATGAACAAATAACAACATCACTTCAACGGCTAAAATAATGGCCAAATATTCGCTACAATGATACTTCTGATTATTTGAACGGTGTTACCGGAGAGGGCTAAGAATGAAGAAATATGCACAGTGGATCAGCGTCTTAGGCTGCGTTTTATTGGTGGGATGCTCTGCCCAGGAAAAACAGGGGATTAAAGACGGCTTTACAGAAATCGGCCACGCCACCCGTGATGTAACACGTGAAACAGGCCACTTCTTCCGCGATACCACCAAAGATGTGATTGAAAATGTGAAAGAGGCCACTTCATCGAATGAAGGGTAACTCGGTCTTATCTGCTTACTTCACGGCGATCTTTAATCTTTGTCGTCCAGCGCTTCAAGAATAGAGCAATGGCTGGCATTGTCATCGGCATGGCCGCAACAGGCATCATTAATTTTTTTTAACGCGAGACGGATTCGTGCTAATTCAGCCATTTTAATATCCACTTCATCAAGCTTTGCCTGGGTAATGGCTTTTACTTCCGCACAGCTGTGCTGACTGGCTTCAAGGCGAATATCCAACAGCTCACGAATTTCATCCAAACTCAGCCCAATTGTTTTGGCCCTGAGGATAAAGTTCACCCGTGACAGGTTTTCTTCGCTATAAAGCCGATAGCCGCTTTCACTGCGTGCTGCAGGCTCCAGCAAACCATTTTTTTCGTAAAATCTCAGCGTATCGCTACTGACCTCACACTGTTTTGCAAGCTGTCCAATCAGATACATATTGCTGACTCCTTTGCTTGAAGATAATTTTACTGCACGAAATGGGAGAAACAGCCAAGAGCAAACGTTTGCGTCACTTTTGAATTAATGTAAAATACGTGCTGTCGATGCTGAATCAAACGCCATTAAGGCTCGGTTTTACACGATTTTAACCGAGAATATTTCCCAAAACCAAATACTTTGCTTGGTTTTGGGAAATATCCTATTCACCGTGTATTTAAAGAGATGATAGCAATGGAAAACGCTCGTCCTATTCGCCGTGCGCTAATTAGCGTATCAGACAAAACCGGTATTGTTGAATTCGCTCAAGCCCTAGCCAATCATGGCGTAGAAATTCTATCTACCGGCGGAACTGCTCGTCTACTTGCAGAGCAAGATATCAAGGTAACAGAAGTTTCTGAGTATACCGGCTTCCCTGAAATGATGGATGGCCGCGTAAAAACACTTCACCCTAAAGTACACGGTGGTATTCTTGGTCGTCGTGGCCAAGACGATGCCATCATGGCCGAACACGGTATCGCGCCAATCGACATGGTCGTGGTAAACCTCTATCCATTCGCCGAAACGGTAGCTAGAGAAGGCTGCACGCTGGAAGACGCGGTTGAGAACATCGACATCGGCGGTCCGACTATGGTGCGTTCTGCAGCAAAGAACCACAAAGATGTGACGATCATTGTTAATGCTCACGACTATGATCGTGTATTAGCAGAAATGACGGCTAACCAGGGTTCACTGACCCATGCCACTCGCTTTGATCTGGCTATCGCTGCTTTCGAGCATACTGCCGCCTACGACGGAATGATCGCCAACTATTTCGGTACCATGGTCCCTTCTTATGGTGACCCAGCTCTTCATAAACAAGGGCAAGAGGGTGATGAAGAGTCAAAATTCCCTCGCACTTTCAACCAGCAGTTCGAGAAGAAGCAAGACATGCGCTACGGTGAGAACAGTCACCAAGACGCGGCTTTCTATGTAGAAAAAAATCCACAGGAAGCGTCGGTTTCAACCGCACGTCAAATTCAGGGCAAAGCCCTGTCTTACAACAACATCGCAGATACCGACGCAGCACTTGAGTGTGTCAAAGAGTTCGATCAGCCAGCCTGTGTCATCGTAAAGCATGCAAACCCTTGTGGTGTTGCGCTGGGTGGCAACATCCTGGAAGCCTACGACCGTGCTCACAAGACTGATCCAACGTCAGCCTTTGGCGGCATCATCGCCTTCAACCAGGAACTGGATGCCGCAACCGCGCAAGCGATTGTTGACCGTCAATTTGTGGAAGTCATTATTGCACCGAGCATTTCAGCGGCAGCGATTGAAATTATCGCAACCAAGAAAAACCTGCGCCTGCTTGAGTGTGGCAAGTGGACAACCAAGACGACCGGCTTCGATGTTAAGCGAGTTAACGGTGGCTTGCTGGTCCAAGACCGTGACCAAGGTATGGTTGGTGAAGATGATCTGAAAGTCGTGTCTAAGCGCGAACCAAACCCTGACGAACTACGCGATGCCCTGTTCTGCTGGAAAGTGGCGAAATACGTGAAGTCGAACGCGATTGTTTACGCCAAAGGCAATATGACTATCGGCGTCGGCGCAGGTCAGATGAGCCGCGTTTACTCGGCTAAAATCGCTGGCATTAAAGCCGCGGATGAAAACCTGGAAGTGGCAGGCAGCGTGATGGCATCGGATGCCTTCTTCCCGTTCCGCGACGGCATCGATGCAGCCGCAGAAGCCGGGATCACCTGTGTGATCCAGCCTGGTGGTTCAATGCGTGATGACGAAGTGATTCAGGCAGCAGACGAACACGGAATGGCAATGCTGTTTACCGGTATGCGTCACTTCCGTCACTAAGCAATAGAGACAAGGAAAGAGGATCGAGTTTCTAATTATCAGAAACTCGATTCTAGTAACTCGATACTATTTGCCCACGTTTTTAACGTGGGCTAAAAGGATGTAAGACATGAAAGTTCTTATTATTGGTAACGGCGGTCGCGAACACGCATTGGCATGGAAAGCGGCACAATCGACAGATGTAGAGACTATTTTCGTTGCACCTGGTAACGCAGGCAGTGCGCTTGAGCCAAAAGTCGAAAACGTGCCTATCGGTGTTGAAGACATCAGTGCATTGGTTGCCTTTGCGCAAGAGAAGCATATCGACCTGACCATTGTCGGTCCTGAAGCACCCTTGGTTATTGGTGTTGTTGATGCGTTCCGCGCTGCAGGCTTACCCATCTTTGGGCCAACACAAGCGGCTGCACAGCTGGAAGGCTCTAAAGCCTTCACTAAAGACTTCCTGGCTCGTCATCAGATCCCAACCGCTGAATACCAAAACTTCACGGAGATCGAGCCTGCTCTGGCTTATCTGCGCGAAAAAGGCGCACCGATCGTGGTTAAGGCCGATGGTCTGGCGGCAGGAAAAGGCGTCATCGTTGCGATGACGCTGGAAGAAGCTGAAAACGCCGTGCGTGATATGCTGGCGGGCAATGCGTTTGGTGAAGCCGGCCATCGTGTGGTGATCGAAGAATTCCTTGATGGAGAAGAAGCCAGCTTCATCGTCATGGTTGATGGTAAGAATGTACTGCCAATGGCCACCAGCCAGGATCACAAACGTGTCGGTAACGGTGATACGGGGCCGAATACAGGAGGCATGGGCGCTTACTCTCCGGCCCCTGTCGTGACTCAGGAAATCCATGATCGTGTGATGGAAGAGGTTATCTACCCCACCGTACGTGGTATGGAAGCAGAAGGCGCACCTTATACCGGCTTCTTATATGCGGGCCTAATGGTAATGGCCGATGGCACACCTAAAGTCATTGAGTATAACTGCCGATTTGGTGATCCTGAAACCCAGCCTATTATGCTGCGTATGCAATCTGATCTGGTTGAGCTTTGCTTGGCCGCCATTGATGGCAAACTGGATCAAGCTGAGTCTAAGTGGGATCCACGTGCTTCAGTTGGTGTGGTACTGGCTGCAGGCGGCTACCCGGCAGAGTATGCGAAAGGCGATGTCATTTCTGGCCTGCCTCAGCAAGAAGTAGCTGGTGAGAAAGTCTTCCAGGCAGGGACAGCAAACAACGATGGCGATATCGTGACCAACGGTGGTCGTGTATTGTGTGCAACAGCCATGGGAGATAGCGTTTCTGAGGCTCAGCAGCGCGCTTACGAACTGGCGAAGAAAATTTCATGGAATGGTATATTCTATCGTGATGACATCGGCTATCGTGCCATTGCGCGTGAACAAGAGGCTTAATCGCTGACAGTTTAGCCCCCTGATACAAAAAACGCGCTGACGGCTCTGTATAACGTTCGTCATCGCGTTTTTTTATGTCAGTACTTTATTCCGGCTCTTATGAGGGCAGGTATTACTTATGCCGCAATACCGGAGGGGTAATGCAGGACTGAGTCTCATCTTTCAGGAGCAGTAACTGCTGTGCCACCAGCTCTTTTTTGCGCACCTTACCTGTCACAGCCATGTATCCGGTCTGGGCCTGCTGTCTTAGCTGCCGGGTAACAGAATCAGCTTGTTTGGGCTGGAAAGTCACGTTGAGCTCTTTCTCATCACCACAGCGCAGAAAACGATTGTCTGTCCAGTGGCCCTGGATCAGTGACTGACCTTGCTGATGCTGTTTTTTCACTGTCTCAACCGCAACCTGTGCTTGCCTGGTGAGTTGATAAAGCTGAGAATCCGATAACGGTAACACGGCACCCGCCACCGTATTGCGCTGGAATACCGCGCTGCCTTTTGTGTCATAACGCACACGGAGCGAAAACGACTTCAGGCCATCCTCTTGTAACAGAGTTCCCTGACGTTCAATTTCACGTAATTTGCCTTCCTGCCAACGATAATCCGATTGATAGTCACCATAGTCGCCAGCCATCACCACTTCAGATAATTGAATAGATCGATTTTTCCGATGGGAATACCAGTAGAGCGAAGTCGCATCTCCGGCGGTTTGACCACCAGTCATAGTCTGGAGTGGAACGATAGGATTATCAGGAACTGAGCTGGCTGCACATCCAGCAAGAAGAGATAAGGAAAGGAGAGCAATGAGCCGCTTCATAAAGAAAAATACCGCCAGATAAAGTTACCTGGCGGATTATAGATTACTTCAATGCATCTTTCAGTGCTTTACCGGAAACAAATGCAGGAACGTTTGCTGCTGCGATTTGAATTTCCTGACCAGTTTGAGGATTACGGCCAGTGCGTGCAGCACGGTGGTTCACTTTAAATGTACCAAAGCCAATCAGTTGAATCTGGTCACCTTCTTTCAGCGCTTCGGTAATACCCTCGAGAGTTGATTCCAGCGCTGCTTTAGCTTGAGCTTTAGAAAGATCTGCTTTGTCAGCGATCAGGTCAATCAGTTGGGTCTTGTTCATTTGTTTTCCCTTCTAAGGTTTTTCTTGAGACGCCACAACTCTAATTCAAAAGAAGCCCGTGTGGCAAAGGTTTGTCAGCGATCATGTGCTTAGGTGCGGGCTCTTTAACCATAAACTGAGCGCAAGTTCACAAAATGTTACTTATACCTCAGGTGAAATAGCTGTATTTATTTCCCTTGGCACCGCTTAATATGGCCGTAATTCCATTAATAACTGACAGGTTTGCATGATCCTCCTTACGATTTACATCTCGATTGCGATTGGTGTTTCGTTTATTTGTTCTGTATTAGAAGCGGTATTGCTCAGTATTTCACCAAGTTATATTGGTACTTTACGTCAGCAAAACCACCCGGCAGCACCTCGCCTTGCGGCACTAAAAGATAATATTGACCGTCCGCTGGCGTCTATTCTGACCTTAAATACCATTGCTCATACCATTGGTGCTGCGACTGCCGGTGCTCAGGCTGCGGTCGTTTTTGGTAGCCAGTGGCTGGGTCTGTTCTCTGCTTTACTGACCATTGGTATCTTGCTGTTTTCTGAAATCATCCCAAAAACACTTGGGGCAACATACTGGCGCCAACTGGCTCCGGGATCTGCGACGGTACTGAAATGGATGGTTTGGGCGCTAACCCCGTTTGTCTGGGCATCTGAACAAATCACCCGTCGTCTGGCCCATGGCCATGAGCCGCCTAAACTGCGTGATGAACTGTCCGCCATGGCGATGCTGGCAATAGAGTCCGGGGAATTGGCCGAAGGTGAATCAAAAATTCTGACCAACCTGCTGCAGTTCCGGGATGTCAGTGTCACGAAGATCATGACACCGCGCCCGGTGCTATTTCGCGTAGAAGCAGAACAGTCGATCAATACTTTTTTGACCGAGCACAGAGATAGTCCGTTCTCGCGTCCACTGGTGTATAGCAAGCAAAAAGATAATATTCTGGGTTTTGTCCACCGCTTAGAACTGTTTGCCGCCAGTCAGGCTGGCCACGCTAATAACGAGTTAGGTACCCTGATGCGCCCGATCCCGGTCGTACTGAATACCGCCAGTGTCCCGCAAGCCTTTGAGCGAATAATGAAAGAACGCTCGCAACTGGTATTAATTGTTGATGAATACGGCACCGTTCAGGGGCTGATCACTCTGGAAGATATTTTTGAAAGTTTGGTTGGCGAAGAGATTGTCGATGAAGCCGATAAAAACACCGACATGCAGCAGCTGGCTTATCAACGCTGGGAAAAATGGAAAAAACTACACGGCGTGATTGAAAGCAAAGACGACGAGTGATCGTGATGAACAACACCATCACAAAGGGGCCATGAGGCCCCTTTGTGATCACGGTTGAACACCCGACAAGCAATGCTTATCTCGTCAGCACCATACTGAGTTAAGCTACCACCGCTCGCGTAGTTTTATTCACCATTCGAGACCATACCAAGCCCACTACCAATACGCTCATTGTTGGCACAACCCATCCCGCATAGTAATGATACAGCGGTAGTTGATGTTTCAGCACCTGATCCACACCTTCGGGCATGCGGTCCAAAATATGGACGGCATCAAGACAGCCGAAAACCAACGCCGTCCCCACCGTCACCAAGCCCATGCTCGGTGCTAGCGCTTTCCTGACCGGTGCAATCAATAACAGGGCTATCGCAATAGGATGCAAGGCAACCACCGCCGGCAACGTTATGGCAAGCAACTGATCCAAACCGATATTCGCCACCAAGCCAGCCAGAATCATTGTTCCCCATACACTACGGCGGTATGAAACCGCCGTGAAGGTAGTACTATAAAATTCACTGCCAGCGGTAGTAACACCGATAGCGGTCGTTAAACACGCCAATATCATCACTAAACCCAGCAACATGGTACCGAATACGCCGAAATGGTGATTAGTAAATGCCGTCAAAATCTCACCACCATTGGTAAAATCTGTTCCTAAATCAGCGCTGGTCGAACCGATGTAGGCCAGCGACAAGTACACCGCAGCCATGGCGGTCGCATACATCACTGCGGCAATAAAGGTGTATTTAGCGGTGGCTTTCGGACAGTCCACACCCATACTTTTGATCGCGCGGAAAATTACCCAACCAAATCCGATCGAGCCCAAGGCATCCATAGTCATATAGCCTTGAGTCAAACCTTCCGCCAACGCACCATCAACATACGGACCTTTCGCCTGCATCACTTGACCAGCAGGAAACAAGAACGCAAAAGCCGCCATGACGGCCAGAATAGCCAATAAGGCTGGGGTTAGCCATTTACCAATGGTGTCGACCAATTTACCCGGAAACAATGAGAACAAAATGGTGATAACACAGAACGCGATTGAGAACGGCACCAACACATCACCACCAATAAATGGCGCAAAGCTGAACTGGTACGCCACTGTGATGGCGCGAGGAATAACAAATGCAGGTCCAATCACGATGAACACCATGACCCAAAAGCTAGTCGCTAAAGGACGAGGTAAAGCAGCTGTCAGGTTATCAGAACCTTTAACCAAAGCGACGATAATCAACGCCAACGCTGGCAGCCCCACACCAGTTAACAGGAAACCCGCCATGCCCGATAGGAAATGTTCACCGGCTTGAAACCCCAAGAATGGCGGAAAGATCAAGTTCCCAGCCCCTAAATACATGGCAAAGGTCATGAATCCTAAGGCTGCGATATTGCGCCCGGTTAATACGTTGGTAGACATAATGTTCCTCGATACAGCTGCTTGTTTAAGCTTGGAGGAAACTAGAAGGGAACTTGAATGTAGAATATTACCCTGCCAGCTTCTTCACAAGCCGACAGAAAAAAGATATAGCCTGTCAGCTCCGAATGAGATTCAGAGAGAGCAGGAGGAGCGCGCACGCAACAATAGCAACATAGTGGCTATTGTTTGCTGAGACTGAAGGCTTGAATGCTTTCATACGGCGTCCTACTTCGACAGGTTGAATATATTCCGACAGCCTCATTTGCCATCGGAGTTGTCACTGTTATATACGCTCTAAGACTCTTCGCACAAGACAGCAGAATCAAATAAGTTGATTGGGTTGCACATAAACCAACAAGCAGTTAATAACACCATAAATCTGGCGCGCAAGCAGTTTTATTGACTTAACAATATTGCAATAAGCGATTCGATAAGAAGAATGTCCCTCCTTCTGCAACAGTAAGATCAAAGGGGGCAAATACAAAAAAGGAGCCTTCCGGCTCCTCTTTTCCAATTCGATGATTCAGCTTACAGCTCAATACCAATATTACTGACTGGCTCATCGCGTAATTCTTCACGCAGGCTTTTGATCAATTCGATATCGCGTCGTTCCGCTTCTTTCAGGGCACGGAAGATGGCCCACTGCACATCCCATTCTTCGCAAACGGCTTCGCTTTCTTTTTGATTTTCGTCGGTAATTTCGACACCCGTCTGAGCAAACTCAAGATCAGCGACGGTTTCAGCAGACAAACTGCTAAGCTTATTGACTGTCTCGAGCATCAAATCACGATCAAGCATGGCATGAAGTAGATCAGCCAAAGCGGCGCAGGCATCAATCGCCGGGTTTACCGCGTAGATATCAAAGTCATCGGCACTCGGTACCAGGTCTTCCAGCTTTTCCAGCTGATTTTCAAAGTTAATCTTGGCACTTTTTACCGTTAAGATCTCCCAGATACTATCAAGAATGATGCGGTATTTTTGTGCCTCCGCAAACTCCGTTTCCTCACAAAACAAGGCAAAATTCGGATACATTCGTTCACACAGTGAGACCATAAAAGTAAGGTGTTGCCACGGTTCTAATTTTTCTAAGCGAAGCTGAACAGGATTCTTTAGCATGGGATAATCTACGATAGTGATTTGCACTGGAGTTTAATGCATAACTCATCAGCACAAAAGGAAAAGCAATGAACAAGGTACTGATCGTCTCCCGCCAGAAGGAAACTTATCAACGGCTGATCCAGCAGGCGCAATTGCCACAGCTTGAGATCACCGATGATCCCAGGCTGGCTGCGATTATTTTAGCAGATCCGCCCAAAATCGCCGCACACCTCAATGATTATCCGGCTCTGTGCTGGCTGCAATCGACCTTTGCCGGTATCGATGCCCTGACCAAACCTGCTTTGCGCCAGGACTATACGCTAACCAATATTCGCGGTTGCTTCGGGCAACTCATCACCGAATATGTGATTGGCCTGACACTGGCTCATACCCGTCATTTTGCTCTCTACCAACAGCAGCAAAAACATCGGCAATGGCAGCCCCATCGCTATTCGGCGTTAAGCAACAAAACCATGGTTATTTTGGGAACGGGGACCATAGGTAGCCATTTAGCCCAAGCCGCGCATACAATGGGACTACGGCTCATTGGCGTGAACCGCTCGGGTGAACCGGCCAGTCACTTGTTTGCCCATACCTATCCGTTATCCGAACTCCCGCAAGCGCTAACTCAGGCCGATATTCTGGTATCCACCCTGCCCGCAACAACAGCGACCGACAACCTGCTCAATGCCACCAGCCTAAGCCACTGCCAAAATACGCTACTGTTTAATGTAGGACGTGGAAATGCGGTTTGTGAAGAAGGATTGCTGTCCGCTATCGAGCAAGGTCATGTTGCCCATGCTTTCCTGGATGTTTTTAAGCATGAGCCACTTAATAACCAGCATCCTTTCTGGCAGCACCCTAATATAACGATCACCCCGCATATTGCCGCAGAGAGCTTTCCTGAACAGGTGTTCGACGTCTTTGCCGCTAACTATCTGCGCTTTATCCAGCGGCAACCATTGATGTACCAAATTGACTTTACACGTGGCTATTAGGAACGCAGGCGTAGGAAGAAGGTAATTATGGCATCGCAACAACTTGATAACCTACTGGATCAAATACGCCGCTGCGAGATCTGCAAAGATCATCTCCCGCTAGGCCCGCGTCCGGTGATTCAAGCAGCCAGCAGTGCTGGGGTGATGATTGTTGGCCAAGCGCCGGGAACCCGTGTCCATGAAACCGGGATCCCATGGAACGATCCGAGCGGTGATCGCCTGCGTTGCTGGTTAGAGCTCGACAGAACGACTTTTTATGACCCAAAGCAGATAGCCATTATGCCGATGGGACTGTGTTATCCGGGCAGGGGTAAATCCGGCGATCTCCCACCACGTCCGGAATGCGCACCGCAATGGCACCCGCGAGTATGGCCATTGCTGCCCAATATCGGCATGACCTTGCTGGTTGGCCACTACGCGCAGGAGTGGTATTTGAAAGACAAGCCGAAAACACTGACAGAAACAGTCAGAGCTTGGCGGCAGTGGGCCCCAAAATATATTCCGATGCCGCACCCATCGCCACGTAATATCCGCTGGCTGAAAAACAACCAGTGGTTTGAGGAAGAGGTGGTGCCGTATATCAGGGAGTATGTCCACCAGCATTTGGGAGTGTAGAGGGGCTAGTTTCGAGAAGCGATAAAGGAGGTCCTATGGTCCTGCAAGACAGGCTCTACGAACCAGTATTTGAAGTAAAGCTATTGCTTTTTCTCGACTCTCAAACCAAGTCACTCGCAACTGCTTATCCATAGGGTCTCAGGGCCATAGCACCGCTCTTACCGATAAATAAGCCCACGCAATCACTTGCACGGGCTTTTCAATGCTTTTCCTAGGATCTAGCAACCCAGGATCTCGTACCTGGTTCTATTTATGATACGGCTTAGACAGCTCGTGCACCGCATCAACAAACACACCGGCATTCTCTGGCGGCACATCCAGGTGGATACCATGGCCAAGGTTAAATACATGGCCGGTACCTTCATCACCATAACCTTCAAGAATAGTCGCCACTTCTTGGCGAATACGCTCAGGTTGTGCATATAGAATCGAAGGATCCATATTGCCCTGCAGGGCAACTTTATCGCCTACTCGACGGTTTGCATCAGCAATGTTAATTGTCCAGTCAAGGCCAATTGCATCACAACCTGTTGCCGCGATTTGCTCTAACCACATGCCACCATTTTTGGTGAACAGGGTCACTGGCACGCGACGACCATCGTTTTCACGGATTAAGCCATCAACAATTTTGTGCATATAACGCAGTGAGAACTCGTTGTAATCACGAGGCGTTAATACACCACCCCAGGTATCAAAGACCATCACAGACTGCGCACCCGCTTTGATCTGGGCATTCAGGTACTCAACCACGCTGTCAGCCAGCTTATCAAGCAGCAGATGCAGTGTTGCCGGTTCGGCATACATCATCTTTTTGATCTTGGTGAATGCTTTCGAGCTACCACCTTCAACCATGTAAGTCGCCAGTGTCCACGGGCTACCAGAAAAGCCGATTAACGGTACTTCACCCTGCAGATCTTTACGGATCTGACGCACTGCATTCATCACATACTGCAGCTCACCTTCCGGATCCGGCAAACCGATTTTATCAACATCGGCTTTACAGGTAATAGGACGCTCAAACTTCGGACCTTCACCGGCTTCAAAATACAAACCCAGACCCATAGCATCCGGAATAGTCAGGATATCAGAAAACAGAATAGCAGCATCCAGAGGGAAACGGCGCAGTGGCTGTAAGGTCACCTCACTGGCTAATTCAGCATTCTTACATAGCGACATAAAGTCACCTGCAACACTACGTGTAGCTCGGTATTCTGGCAAATAACGGCCAGCCTGACGCATCATCCATACTGGTGTGCAATCTACCGGCTGCTTTAATAACGCACGTAGGTAGCGGTCATTCTTTAATTCGCTCATTGAGGACTCCATGGATAAATTCTGCGACGTATTGTAGCACTCCCCGGCTGCAACAAAAGAGCCCAATTGTTAAGCCGGTCATATTTATTACAACAATTTCTTCACCATATTTGCGACATAGCAGTCAGCCGTGATACAAAATCTGCGCGCTAGCAATAATAAGAATATCTTGCTCGTCGACGAGCATGTAACTGCACCTTCCCCCTCCTTTAGGAGGTTTTTTTTATGCTACTTTTTTTCATCAGCGCTAAGGTATGGTTTATCAACTGACGGGCTATCGTTCCTTCCGGCGCGACAGGTGGCAAACTATCAGCAGATACCCATATCGCGTCACTCAGCTCTTCATAATCCGGCTTGACTTCGCCACTCTCATAATCAGCTAAAAAGCCCATCATCAGATTAGAAGGGAAGGCCCACGGCTGACTACCGAAGTAACGGATATTGGCCACTTTAATTCCGGTTTCCTCTTCGACCTCACGAGCAACACATTGCTCCAGGGTTTCACCGGCTTCAACAAAACCGGCTATTACCGTATACATACCTGTCTTATGGCGAGGGTGCTGAGCAAGCAACACTTTATCTTGTTTTCTGACCGCAACGATCACACACGGCGACACTCGAGGATAATGGATACGCTGACACTGCTGGCATTCCATCGCTAATTGCTCAACTGCCAGCTGACATTGTCCGCCACAATTGGGGCAATACGTTTCGGATTGCTTCATGTGCGATAGCTGAGTCGCTTTTCCGGCCAGATCAAACAGCTCACCATCAATACCCAATAATTCTCTTTGGCTATAAAAATCATCGCTATGCGTATTGTCATGAGCCTCTAGCCAAAAAACAGGGTGACCCGAGTATTCACCAATCCAGCGTGCATCGTCACAATTCAAACCTAACTCTGATTCTGTCATCAGAGGAAGCGTATGGTTGACCAGATACAATTTGCGATCTTTTACGACGCACCAATACACTAATTCTCGTTTTTTTAACATCAATGTCACATCCATCCTTGCAGGGTATCGTTTTTACTGGCAATCTAAACTTTATAACGGAATATGAATCCGTATAACAAGGCTCTCTTTTTTAAGAGATTCACAGGTGTAGTATTTAGTAACTTGGTTTTTTAATAACGTTTGTTTTTCGTAACCACCGTTACTGTACTGATAGATCATGAGGGTATGGCCATGTTAAGTAAATTCGAGCAAGTTCAGCAACAGTGGGGCGGCACCAGCGATGTCATCGATCACTGGCTGATGTCCCGGCAGCAATTACTGATCGACTACTGTAAACTGGCAGGTCTGCCTCCTTTTGAAAACAATTCACGCCAATTACCAACCTCCAGCCAATTACAGCTCTTTTGCCAACAAGTTGTCGACTATATCTCTGCCGGCCATTTCAAAATTTATGATATGGTCATGGACAAGTGGAAAACCACGGGCTATTCACCCACCAAAGAAATCTCACAACTTTACGCCAACATCACCCAAACCACTGATCCAATTCTTAATTTCACTGATCGTTATTGTGCTATTGATGATAACGATACGCTAGCCGATTTAGATCGAGATCTTTCAGGTATTGGTGAGTTGCTTGAGCTGAGATTTGAGCTTGAAGATACTCTGATTGAACTAATCAGCGAAAGTTTAGCCTGCCCACCCGGCGCTTAATTTTCAATTAACATGACCATCCAGAGAAGCAGCTTTTAGCTGCTTCTTGGCTGCACTGTCTCTTAATATACCCCAACCTCCTCAAAGTTACTCCTATCCTTGCTCAGCCTCAATCCTGCCTATAGATAGATAGATAGATAGATAGATAGGGCTTATCCGCGCGCCAACAACATGCCTGTTTTCATTTCACCCAAAAACAAAAAGGCACCCCGAAGGGTGCCTTTTTTTGCTTATCTAAACTCAACGATTAATCGTCGCTTAGACCGGCATTTAGTAGTGCAGCAAGATCTTGAGATGCTTGTTCTGCATCAACCTGCGGTGCTACTGGCTCTAGCTCAGCGTTACGCTGGTTTTGACGACGCTGGTGGTAAGAGAAGCCCGTACCCGCTGGGATCAAACGACCAACGATGACGTTTTCTTTCAGACCACGTAACTCATCACGCTTACCAGAAACCGCAGCTTCTGTTAGTACGCGAGTTGTTTCCTGGAAAGAAGCCGCCGAGATGAACGATTCTGTCGCTAGCGACGCCTTTGTGATACCTAACAGGTCACGGCTAAATGTCGCAGCTGCTTTACCTTCAGCTTCTAGCTTACGGTTAGCAACATTCACACGAGAGAATTCTACCTGCTCACCTTCTAGGAAATCAGAGTCACCAGCAGAGGCGATCGTTACCTTACGAAGCATCTGACGAATGATAGTCTCAATGTGCTTATCATTAATCTTAACGCCCTGTAGACGGTAAACTTCCTGAACTTCGTTAACGATGTACTCAGCAACAGCGTGAACACCACGTAGACGCAAGATATCATGTGGAGCTTCTGGACCATCCGCGATCACATCACCACATTCAACCTTCTCACCTTCGAATACGTTAAGCTGACGCCACTTATGGATCATCTCTTCGTATGGCTGGCCATCACTTGGCGTGATGATCAGACGACGCTTACCTTTTGTTTCTTTACCGAAAGAAACAGCACCTGTAATTTCCGCTAGGATTGCAGGCTCTTTTGGCTTACGTGCTTCGAATAGGTCAGCAACTCGTGGCAGACCACCGGTGATATCTTTCGTACCGCCAGATTCCTGAGGAATACGTGATAACGTGTCACCAATGCCTACTAGCGCGCTGTCTTCAAGCTGAACAATCGCTTTACCAGGTAAGAAGTACTGAGCTGGCATATCTGTGCCAGGGATCATTACATCATGACCATTGTCGTCAACCAGCTTAACCGTTGGACGCATATCTTTACCGGCACTGGTACGCTCTGCAGCGTCTAGTATTACGATAGAAGACAGGCCTGTTAGCTCATCAGTTTGACGAGTAACAGTCACACCGTCGATTAAGTCAACGAACTGAAGGCGACCGGCTACTTCAGTGATGATTGGCATTGTATGCGGGTCCCAGTTTGCAACAGTTTCTGCTGCTGTCACTGAATCACCATCACCTTTAGTTAGCATCGAACCGTAAGGCAGCTTGTAGCTCTCCTTAGTACGACCAAACTCATCAACAACGGTCATTAGTGACGCACGAGAAGTAATAACCAGCTTACCTTCGTTGTTCGTTACGAACTTGGCGTTGTGAAGTTTCATCGAACCAGTGTTCTTAACCTGGATGCTGTTTTCTGCTGCCGCACGAGATGCCGCACCACCGATGTGGAACGTACGCATCGTAAGCTGTGTACCCGGCTCACCGATAGACTGAGCGGCGACAACGCCGACTGCTTCACCGGTGTTAACCAGATGACCACGAGCCAGGTCACGACCGTAACAGAACTTACAGCAACCGAAGTCATTTTCACACGTTACAACCGAACGTACTTTAACTTGGTCAACTGAGTTCTCTTCCAGAATGTCACACCACTTCTCATCAAGAAGGGTGTTACGCGGCGCAAGAACTTCTTCTGAACCTGGCTTGATAACGTCTTCTGCAACAACACGACCAAGAACTCGGTCACCTAGTTGCTCTTTGACATCACCGCCCTCGATCAGAGGCATCATCGTAATACCAGCGTGCGTACCACAATCATCCGCAGTAATTACTACGTCTTGTGCTACGTCTACCAGACGACGAGTCAGGTAACCGGAGTTCGCTGTCTTAAGTGCGGTATCCGCAAGACCCTTACGAGCACCGTGAGTAGAGATGAAGTACTGTAGTACGTTCAAACCTTCTTTAAAGTTCGCAGTGATCGGTGTTTCGATGATTGAGCCATCCGGCTTAGCCATCAGACCACGCATACCAGCAAGCTGACGGATCTGCGCAGCAGAACCACGAGCTCCAGAATCGGCCATCATGTATACGCTGTTGAACGATTTCTGCTGTTCTTCTTCACCGTCACGGTTAATCACGGTTTCGACAGACAGGTTATCCATCATCGCTTTAGCAACCTGCTCATTGGCTGTTGCCCAGATATCGATAACTTTGTTGTAACGTTCGCCAGCAGTTACAAGACCAGATTGGAACTGTTCTTGAATTTCTGCAACTTCAGCTTCAGCTTCAGCGATCTTAGTGTATTTCTCAGCAGGAACGACCATATCGTCGATACCAACAGAAACACCAGACAATGCAGCGTAAGCAAAACCTGTGTACATAATTTGGTCAGCGAAGATAACGGTGTCTTTCATGCCCAATTTACGGTAACACGTGTTCAACAGGGTAGAGATTTGCTTCTTACCCAGCGCTTCAGTGTTCACAAGGCTGTACGGAAGACCTTTAGGAACGATCTGCCACAGGATTGCACGACCAACTGTGGTATCAAGAAGCTTAGTTTCAGATGACAAGTTACCTTGCTCATCATATAGGTGCTCTGTGATACGAACTTTCACGCGAGCGTGTAGTTCGGCATTCTTCGTAACGTATGCTTTCTCTGCCTCGGCAGGTCCAGCAAAGTACATGCCTTCACCCTTCGCGTTGATTTTCTCACGCGTCATGTAGTAAAGACCCAATACAACATCCTGAGAAGGTACGATGATCGGATCACCTGACGCCGGCGATAGGATGTTGTTGGTAGACATCATCAGTGCACGAGCTTCAAGCTGCGCTTCCAGAGTTAGAGGTACGTGTACCGCCATCTGGTCACCATCGAAGTCGGCGTTATAGGCCGCACACACTAGTGGGTGAAGCTGAATCGCTTTACCTTCGATTAGTACTGGTTCAAATGCCTGAATACCTAGACGGTGCAATGTTGGTGCACGGTTAAGCATTACCGGGTGTTCACGAATTACTTCGTCCAGGATATCCCAAACAACCGCTTCTTCGCGCTCAACCATCTTCTTAGCAGCTTTGATCGTAGTCGCAAGACCACGGGTCTCTAGCTTGCCGTAGATGAATGGCTTAAATAGCTCTAGTGCCATCTTCTTAGGAAGACCACACTGATGCAGACGCAGGTATGGACCTACGGTGATAACAGAACGACCTGAGTAGTCAACACGCTTACCAAGAAGGTTCTGACGGAAACGACCCTGCTTACCTTTGATCATGTCAGCCAAAGATTTCAGAGGACGCTTGTTAGAGCCAGTGATAGCGCGGCCACGACGACCGTTATCTAGCAATGCATCAACAGATTCCTGAAGCATACGTTTTTCGTTACGTACGATAATATCAGGAGCAGCCAGGTCTAGTAGACGCTTAAGACGGTTGTTACGGTTGATTACGCGACGGTACAGATCATTCAGATCTGACGTTGCGAAACGACCACCATCCAGCGGTACCAACGGACGAAGATCCGGCGGTAGAACTGGCAGAACAGACAGGATCATCCACTCTGGGTTGTTACCTGACTGTAAGAATGCTTCAACAAGCTTTAAACGCTTGGTTAATTTTTTGCGCTTGGTTTCAGAATTAGTTTCTTCTAACTCTTCACGCATGTTTTCGATTTCTGCATTCAGGTCCATATTACCTAGTAATGCTTTAATCGCTTCTGCGCCCATTTTAGCGTCGAATTCGTCGCCCCATTCTTCAAGTGCATCCAGGTACTGCTCTTCTGACAGTAGCTGACTACGCTCAAGATTGGTCATTCCTGGTTCGATGACAATGTACGATTCGAAGTAAAGTACACGCTCGATGTCACGCAGCGGGATGTCCATTAACAAACCGATACGAGATGGCAGTGACTTAAGGAACCAGATGTGGGCTACAGGTGAAGCAAGCTCAATGTGACCCATACGCTCACGGCGTACTTTGGTCTGAGTAACTTCAACACCACATTTTTCACAAATCACACCACGGTGCTTGAGGCGTTTATATTTGCCACAAAGACACTCATAGTCTTTTACTGGGCCAAAGATACGTGCACAGAAAAGGCCGTCACGCTCAGGCTTGAAGGTACGGTAGTTGATGGTTTCTGGCTTTTTAACTTCACCAAAAGACCATGAACGGATCATGTCAGGTGAAGCAAGACCGATTTTGATTGCATCAAATTCTTCGGTCTTATGTTGTGCTTTCAGAAACTTGAGTAAGTCTTTCACATTCGGCTCCTGTGAGGAGTTGACCCATAAAGGCGCCAGTCTTCTGGCGCCTTCATATTTATACCGGAGTAACTAATAAGGTTGGTAAACCAACTCTTATTCGTCTTCCAGCTCGATGTTGATACCCAACGAGCGGATTTCTTTCAACAGTACGTTGAATGATTCCGGCATACCAGGTTCCATACGATGATCACCGTCGACGATGTTTTTATACATCTTCGTACGGCCGTTAACGTCATCTGACTTAACGGTTAGCATTTCTTGAAGTGTATATGCTGCGCCGTATGCTTCAAGCGCCCATACTTCCATCTCACCGAAACGCTGACCACCGAACTGAGCTTTACCACCCAGCGGCTGCTGAGTAACAAGGCTGTAAGAACCGGTAGAACGGGCGTGCATCTTGTCATCAACCAAGTGGTTCAGTTTCAGCATGTACATGTAACCAACAGTTACAGGACGCTCAAACATATCACCGGTGCGACCGTCAAACAGTCTCAGCTGACCAGACTCAGGCAAGTCACCTAGCTTCAGCAGTTCTTTGATAGATGACTCAGGAGCACCATCAAATACTGGCGTTGCGATTGGCAGACCTTTACGCAGGTTCTTAATCAGTGTATGGACTTCATCATCTGACAGAGCGGCAATGTCGACGTTCTGGCGAGTATCACCCAGATCGTAAACTTTCTGTAGGAAGTTACGGAACTTATGTAACTCCTGCTGCTGCTTCAGCATCTCGTTGATCTTGTCACCGATACCTTTCGCTGCAAGACCCATATGAGTCTCCAGGATCTGACCGATGTTCATACGAGATGGTACACCCAGTGGGTTCAGAACGATGTCGACAGTCTCACCTTTTTCATCGTACGGCATATCTTCAACAGGGTTGATCTTAGAGATTACACCCTTGTTACCGTGACGACCCGCCATCTTATCACCAGGCTGGATACGACGTTTAACAGCTAGGTATACCTTAACAATTTTAAGGACACCCGGTGCTAGGTCATCACCCTGTGTGATCTTACGACGCTTAGTTTCAAACTTCTTATCGAACTCAGCTTTCAATTCGTCGTACTGCTCTGCCAACTGCTCTAGTTGGTTTTGCTGTGCTTCGTCATCCAGTGTTTGTGCAAACAGTGTTTCGCGGTTCATTGAAGAAAGCTTATCTTCGCCGTAACCCGCAGAAAGCAGAAGCGTACGAACACGAGCAAGAAGACCACCCTCAAGGATCTGGAATTCTTCTGTGATATCTTTCTTCGCTTCTTTCAGCTGCATTTCTTCGATTTCAAGCGCACGCTTGTCTTTTTCTACGCCATCGCGAGTAAAGACTTGAACGTCGATGATGGTACCAGACACGGAGTTTGGTACACGTAGAGAAGAGTCTTTAACGTCAGACGCTTTCTCACCAAAGATTGCACGCAGTAGCTTTTCTTCCGGTGTAAGTTGTGTTTCACCCTTAGGTGTCACTTTACCGACCAGAATATCGCCACCTTTCACTTCAGCACCGATGTAAACAACACCAGATTCATCCAGCTTAGAAAGCGCCGCTTCACCCACGTTAGGGATATCAGCAGTGATTTCTTCAGAGCCTAGTTTCGTGTCACGCGCCACACAAGAAAGCTCTTGAATGTGGATTGTTGTCAGGCGATCTTCCTGTACAACACGCTCAGAAACTAAGATGGAATCCTCAAAGTTATAACCGTTCCAAGGCATGAACGCGATACGCATGTTCTGGCCAAGTGCTAGTTCACCCAGATCGGTCGAAGGACCATCTGCAAGTACGTCACCACGAGCCACTGGCTCGCCCGGCATCACAGTTGGACGCTGGTTGATACAAGTGTTCTGGTTAGAACGGGTGTACTTAGTAAGGTTATAAATATCGATACCAGCTTCGCCTGGTACTAGCTCGTTTTCGTTCACTTTAACAACGATACGAGAAGCATCGACAGACTGAACCTGACCGCCACGCTTAGCTACGGCGGTTACACCGGAGTCAACCGCTACAGAGCGCTCAATACCTGTACCAACCAACGGCTTATCAGCACGTAATGTTGGAACAGCCTGACGCTGCATGTTCGCACCCATAAGTGCACGGTTAGCATCATCGTGCTCTAGGAATGGGATCAGGGATGCCGCCACAGATACAACTTGGTTGGTTGCAACGTCCATGTACTGAACATGGTCGCGTGGGTGCAAGCCAGAATCACCTTTCTGACGGGCAGTAACAAGTTCATCACTGAAGCTACCATCTTCTTCCAGCGCAGCATTCGCCTGAGCGATAACATACTGGCCTTCTTCAATAGCAGACAGGTAATCGATTTGATCGGTAACGCTACCATCAACCACTTTACGGTATGGAGTTTCCAGGAAACCGTAAGAGTTAGTACGCGCATATACAGACAGCGAGTTGATTAGACCGATGTTTGGACCTTCCGGCGTTTCGATAGGACATAGACGACCGTAGTGCGTCGCGTGTACATCTCGAACTTCAAAGCCAGCACGTTCACGAGTCAGACCACCTGGACCAAGCGCCGAGATACGACGTTTGTGAGTAACTTCTGACAGCGGGTTGTTTTGGTCCATAAACTGAGACAGCTGAGAAGAACCGAAGAACTCCTTAACTGCAGCAGAAATTGGCTTAGCATTAATCAGATCTTGCGGCATGATTGCATCAAGATCGCCTAGGCTCAGACGTTCTTTAACAGCACGCTCAACACGAACTAGACCAACACGGAACTGGTTTTCAGCCATTTCACCAACTGAACGAATACGACGGTTACCCAGGTGGTCGATATCATCAACTTCACCACGACCGTTACGAATTTCGATCAGTTTACGCATCACTTCAATGATGTCTTGGTTATCAAGCGTACCAGAACCTGTGATCTCATCACGAAGAAGAGAACTGTTGAACTTCATACGACCAACAGCTGACAAGTCATAGCGATCTTCAGAGAAGAACAGACTATTAAACAGTTGTTCAGCAGCTTCGCGTGTAGGTGGCTCACCAGGACGCATCATGCGGTAGATTTCAACTAGCGCACTCAGACGGTCAGTGGTGTTGTCGACACGCAAGGTATCAGACATGTACGGACCGTAGTCTAGGTCGTTCGTAAACAGAACTACGATAGACTTATGACCAGCCTGCGACAGTAGCGCTAGAGATTCCAGGCTTAATTCCTGGTTAGCAGCTACAATTAGCTCGCCAGTTTCTTCGTTCACGTAATCACGTGATGCGATTTTACCGACGATATATTCAACAGGGACTTCAATGTGATCAACACCGTCTTTGCCTAACTGGCGAATATGACGAGCGGTGATACGACGACCTTGCTCTACGTAGGTTTTACCGTTCGCTTCAATATTGAAGCTTGCAGTTTCGCCACGTAGACGATCAGGCACCAGTTCCATAACCAGTGACTTACCCTGAACTTCGAAGTTAACTTTATCGAAGAACATATCAAGGATCTGCTCAGTGGTATAATCCAAAGCACGCAGAATGATTGAAGCTGGTAGCTTACGACGACGGTCGATACGTACGAATACGTTATCCTTAGGATCAAACTCGAAATCCAACCATGAACCACGGTATGGGATTACGCGTGCGTTATATAACACTTTACCTGAGGAGTGGGTTTTACCCTTATCGCTGTCGAAGAAGACACCCGGGCTACGGTGCAGCTGGGATACGATAACCCTCTCGGTACCGTTAATAACGAAAGTACCGTTATCTGTCATGAGCGGAATTTCGCCCATGTAAACTTCTTGTTCTTTAATGTCTTTTACAGTGCCAGCCGGCGCGTCTTTGTCATACATGACAAGACGTAGCTTCACACGTAGTGGTGCAGAGTAAGTTACGCCACGAATTTGACATTCTTTGACATCGAAGACCGGCTCACCGAGACGATAGGTAACGTATTGCAGCTCGGAATTGCCGTTATAGCTCTGAATTGGAAAAACAGAACGAAAGGCAGCTTCTAGACCGTGATGCCCTTCTGGATCCTGCTCGATGAACTTCTGAAAAGAATCAAGCTGGATCGACAGCATGTATGGTGCATCCAAAACGCGTGGACGCTTACCAAAATCCTTACGGATACGCTTTTTCTCGGTATAAGAGTAAACCATAGGTTCCTCAGATCGCTAATAAGTGATCCAAACTGTCCAACCAGGGGACAGTGACTAATAACACTGTTTATTGTAGGAACAGCTCTGAAGAATCAGAACTGTTTTTTGCATGAATAATGGTTACAAAACAATGTGAAAAACACCATTACCCTACAGCGCAAAAAGGCCGGTGGCATTCAGCCACCAGCCATTAGCCTTTACAGGCTAAGAAATTAAGTAATTATTACTTAATTTCAACAGTAGCACCAACTTCTTCTAGCTGAGCTTTAAGAGCTTCAGCTTCAGCTTTCTCAATGCCTTCTTTTAAAGGTGCTGGAGCGCCGTCAACGACTGCTTTAGCTTCTTTAAGACCTAGGCCAGTTGCTGCACGTACAGCTTTGATAACCTGTACTTTCTGTGAACCAATAGCTGTTAGGATTACGTCAAATTCAGTTTGCTCTTCAACTACTTCTGCTGCGCCGCCTGCTACTACTGCAGCTGCAGCAGAAACACCGAATTTTTCTTCCATAGCTTCGATAAGCTCAACAACTTGCATTACAGACATATCTGCAACTGCGTCTAGGATTTGCTCGTTAGTGATAGACATAACAATTCTCTTTGAAATCAACAATTAATTTAATATAGCGTTCAGATAAAACAATGGCTATTAAGCCGCTGCTTCTTCTTTCTGATCGCGTACAGCTGCGATAGTACGTACCAGCTTGCCAGCTGAAGCTTCTTTCATGCACATCATCAGGCGTGCAATAGCTTCGTCGTAAGTTGGTAGTGTCGCAAGAATTTCTGCGTCAACAACAGCGCCTTCGAATGCGGCTGCTTTGAACTCGAAATCTTTATTCTCTTTAGCGAAGTCTTTAAAAAGACGCGCTGCAGCACCTGGGTGCTCATTAGAGAAACCGATTAGTGAAGGACCAACAAAAACGTCTTTTAGACATTCAAAATCAGTACCTTCAACTGCGCGGCGTGCAAGTGTGTTACGAACAACTTTCAGGTAAACGCCGTTTTCACGAGCTTGTTTACGTAGAGACGTCATCGCACCAACTGCAACACCACGAGAGTCAGCAACAACTGCAGACAGGGCACCATTGGCAGCTTCGTTGACTTCAGCAACAATTGCTTTTTTGTCTTGAAGATTTAATGCCATTGGATATAGCTCCTGGATTTTTTGCTGGGTTACCCCAGTCATTACACCACTCACTGTCAGCATGACAGGAGAGTCTTACGGCGCAGATCCAAGAAAGACTTACATCAATCATGTTCTGGCACCGTCTACGTAGGTGATATTAAGTTCCGAAGAACGCCTACGGTCTTTGACGAAGGCTAATTTACAAGCAATTAGCCTCAGCCATGAATTTGTGAACGCCAAATTATACACTAACCTGACATTTCTGCAAATTATTGTGCGGTAGTTTCCAGAGTATTCTGGTCTAACAACACACCTGCACCCATAGTGGTAGAGATGCTTACTTTCTTGATGAAAGTACCTTTAGCAGAAGAAGGCTTAGCTTTCTTCAGAGCAACTAGAAGTGCTTCTAGGTTCTCTTTAAGGTTTGCAGCGTCAAAATCTACTTTACCGATGGTAGTGTGGATGATGCCATTTTTGTCGTTACGGTAACGAACCTGACCCGCTTTAGCATTTTTAACTGCTTGAGCAACGTTAGGAGTCACTGTACCAACTTTAGGGTTTGGCATAAGACCACGTGGACCAAGGATAGTACCTAATTGACCAACAACGCGCATTGCATCTGGAGATGCGATAACAACGTCAAAGTCCATTACGCCTTTCTTAACTTGGTCAGCAAGATCGTCCATACCGATTAGATCTGCGCCAGCTTCTTTAGCTGCTTCTGCGTTTGCACCTTGAGTGAACACAGCAACGCGGATGTCACGACCAGTACCGTGTGGCAGTACAGTTGCACCACGTACGTTTTGGTCTGATTTACGAGCATCGATACCAAGGTTAACAGCAACGTCAACACTTTCTACGAATTTAGCAGTAGCCAGTTCTTTAAGAAGAGCAACCGCTTCGTTGATTTCGTACTCTTTAGTAGTCTCAACTTTGTCACGGATTACGCGCATGCGTTTAGTCAGTTTTGCCATTGTCTTAACCCTCTACCACTAGGCCCATTGAACGAGCAGTACCTGCAATCGAACGCTTCATAGCTTCGATGTCAGCACCAGTCATATCAGCTGCTTTTGTTTCAGCAATTTCCTGAACCTGAGCGTCAGTAACAGTACCAACCTTCTCAGTGTTAGGACGGCCAGAACCAGACTTAACGCCTGCTGCTTTCTTAAGAAGAACTGCAGCTGGTGGAGTCTTAGTGATGAACGTGAAAGAACGGTCGCTGTATACTGTGATAACAACAGGAGTCGGAAGACCTTTCTCAACTGAGTCAGTCTTAGCGTTAAACGCTTTACAGAATTCCATGATGTTAACACCGTGCTGACCTAGAGCAGGACCAACCGGTGGACTTGGGTTTGCTGCACCAGCTGCAACCTGCAGCTTGATGTACGCTTCTACTTTTTTAGCCATTGCTATATACCTAAATTTGGGTTCAAACGTCTATTTTCGAGAAATAGACTCCCCGTCTAACGAAAGGGCGCGAAATTATAGTTCAATCCCCCACCCCTGACAATACAAACTGATTACAAATCGATCAGTTCTTTTCGACTTGGCCGAACTCTAGCTCAACCGGAGTTGCACGGCCAAAGATCGACACAGAAACCTTCACGCGGCTCTTGGCATAATCCACTTGTTCAACAACACCGTTGAAGTCAGCAAATGGACCATCAGTAACGCGAACCACTTCACCTGGTTCGAATACTGTTTTATGGACTGGTGATTCACTCGCCTGCTGCAGACGATTAAGAATCGCATCCGCCTCTTTATCAGAGATAGGAGCAGGACGGTCAGATGTACCGCCAATGAACCCCATTACACGAGGAATACTACGTACCAGATGCCATGTCTTGTCGTTCATCACCATCTGTACAAGCACATAACCAGGGAAGAACTTACGCTCACTCTTCCGACGCTGGCCAGCACGCATTTCAACCACTTCCTCGGTCGGTACAAGTACCTCATCAAAGTACTCTTCCATGCTATGCATTTTGATATGCTCACGTAGTGACTGCGCTACACGACCTTCAAAGCCGGAGAAAGCCTGGACTACATACCATCGTTTTTTTGGAGCTTCGCTCATGAACTCTTACCTCACACACCGGTAACTAGGCGGACTAAACGGACCATAATGCCGTCAATCCCCCACAAGGCTAACGCCATAATGACAGTGACGGCTAAAACGATAAAGGTTGTCTGCGTAGCTTCCTGACGAGTAGGCCATACCACTTTGCGGACTTCCATGCGCGATTCACGTGCAAACGTAATCGCGGTTTTACCTTTTGCTGTAAGTGCGGCAATACCACCAGCAGCAGCAACAAGCACTACTACCGCGGTTGCGCGCAACACTACAGAAACATCACTGTACAGGTAATTACCAACCACAGCGGCAGCAAGCAAAGCAAATATAGCGACCCACTTAAGGCCATCCATACTGCTTGGGCTGCTTTGGTTTTCGGCATTCGCTTTCATACAACCAACCTGTAACTAGTCTCAATATAGACGAAAACGACCCCGCTAGTGCGAGGTCCTAAATGAAGGAAAGGACTAAACCTTTAATGACATTATAAAAAACTTCATCTTAACGAACTTTTATTCTACGTCTTTGACTAAAAATCACACGAATCAAAAATCAGACGCAGAAAAAGGGCATCAAATGATGCCCTTTTGGTACCTTGTCGTCAAATCTTATTCGAAGATCTTAGCAACAACACCAGCACCAACTGTACGACCGCCTTCACGGATCGCAAAACGCAGACCTTCATCCATCGCGATTGGGCAGATTAGAGTCACTTTCATCTGAACGTTATCACCAGGCATTACCATTTCAATGCCTTCTGGCAGCTCGATAGTACCAGTTACGTCAGTTGTACGGAAGTAGAACTGTGGACGGTAGCCTTTGAAGAATGGAGTGTGACGGCCACCTTCATCTTTAGACAGAACATAAATTTCTGACTCAAAAGTGGTGTGCGGAGTAATTGAACCAGGCTTAGCCAGTACTTGACCACGCTCAACTTCGTCACGCTTAGTACCACGCAGAAGAACACCAACGTTCTCACCAGCACGGCCTTCGTCAAGAAGCTTACGGAACATCTCAACACCAGTACATGTAGTAGTGATAGTGTCTTTGATACCGATGATTGCAACTTCTTCACCAACACGAATAACGCCTTGCTCAACACGACCAGTTACAACAGTACCACGGCCCTGGATTGAGAAAACATCTTCGATAGGTAGGATGAACGGCTTATCGATTGCRCGCTCTGGCTCTGGGATATAAGTATCTAGAGCTTCAGCTAGTTCAAYAATCTTGTCTTCCCACTGCTTCTCGCCGTTTAGMGCGCCTAGAGCAGAACCCATGATTACTGGGCAGTCATCACCTGGGAAGTCGTATTCAGAAAGAAGTTCACGAACTTCCATTTCTACTAGTTCTAGTAGCTCTTCATCATCAACCATGTCACATTTGTTCATGAATACGATGATGTAAGGAATACCAACCTGGCGACCAAGAAGGATGTGCTCACGAGTCTGTGGCATAGGGCCATCAGTTGCAGCAACAACYAGGATACCACCATCCATTTGTGCAGCACCTGTGATCATGTTTTTAACATAATCGGCGTGTCCTGGGCAGTCAACGTGTGCGTAGTGGCGAGCTGGAGTATCGTACTCTACGTGAGAAGTAGAGATTGTGATACCACGCTCGCGCTCTTCAGGAGCGTTATCGATTGATGCGAAATCTTTAGCTTCACCACCGTATACCTTTGACAAAACTGTACAGATAGCAGCAGTTAGAGTCGTTTTACCATGGTCAACGTGGCCGATAGTACCAACGTTAACGTGTGGCTTAAGACGTTCAAATTTTTCTTTAGACATAGATAGTCCCTCTAGACACGGCATTAGGTGGCATTACGACCACACAACCAAACATGGGTTTGTAGAGTATATATCAAATGGTTTGAGAGCGACTTGGAGAAGAGAATGGTGCTGATAGGCGGATTCGAACCGCCGACCTCACCCTTACCAAGGGTGCGCTCTACCAACTGAGCTATATCAGCACACAAGAAGTGTGGAGCGGGCAGCGGGAATCGAACCCGCATCATCAGCTTGGAAGGCTGAGGTAATAGCCATTATACGATGCCCGCAAACTCGTAACTCGTAGAGCTATCAAACTACTTGAAAATGGTGGAGGGGGAAGGATTCGAACCTTCGAAGGCGGAGCCGTCAGATTTACAGTCTGATCCCTTTGGCCACTCGGGAACCCCTCCAGGGGTATTGCTAAAACTGGTGCCGACTACCGGAATCGAACTGGTGACCTACTGATTACAAGTCAGTTGCTCTACCTACTGAGCTAAGTCGGCGTAATTGCTGCGCATTCTAGTTAAACATTTATAGGCTTGCAATACCTTTAAGAGTTTTTTTTATTTTTTTTCTTAACCGTCTCAAATTTAATCATCATCGGCATTTTGCGTACAGGGCCAATCCTTCCAAGACCAACTCCGAACGATGCAAATAGCGTTTTGACCAAAGTGTCGGTAGATGGCGCATTCCTCCGCCACATAAGATCACCTCAGGGCTTGTCCCGAGTTTCTCTTTTGCCTGCTTGAGGCCATATTCGATTAACCCGACCAGTGCTGCCCGACAGCCATTTTTCAGACCATCAGCCGTATTATCTGAGAACGTTATATGTTCCCCATGTTCTCGATCAGAGAAAACTTTACGGGTATTTTCCAGAACCGATTGCATCATCAACTGATAACCGGGTGCAATCCAGCCCCCCAAGTGCTTGCCGTCTTCAGCCAGCACATCAAACGTCAATGCGGTACCAATATCGACGATGACTGTTGGTTTTTTAAATTCTTGTCTGACCGCGACAAGGGTTAGCCAGCGATCTACACCAAGGTATTGATATTCAGAATAGGCATTCTTAACACCAAAGTCTTTACGTAACGTCTTCACCTGCATGACAGGGATATTAGCCATCTGAGCTATGCGTTGAATGGAATTATCAACCTCAACAGGCCCGACACTGGCAAACACTATTCTATGAATTCCTTTCTCTAATAGCGGCTCAAGCACCATTTCTAATTTACGGCTAGGGTAACGACCTAACAGTTCAAAATTTCCAGATTCAAATAATTGGGCAACTTTGACATAGGTGTTACCCGCTTCAATTAATAATTGCATCAACAACCTCTAAGGCTGATTTCACCACCGATATACGGCTCAATACCCGCATCGGTTTCAAGTAATAAGGCACCCTGTTTATCAATGCCGCGGGCAATTCCTTCCACCACACGTTCACCTATCAATAATTTAACAGGGCGGTTCAAAAAATTATCTAATTTATTCCAACGATCAATAAAGCCATTGAGACCGACTTGCTCATAAGCCGTTAGCGTTTCATACAGTCGCTCAATCAATGCTGCGGCTAATTGGTTTCGCTCAGGTAGGTCATCACAAGCCTCTACCAGATTGGTCCAAGCCTGATCAATCTCTGTTCCTACCTGATCAGTCATTGCAACATTGAGCCCCATGCCTATAACCAGGTGAGCTGCTTCTCCCGCCTGCCCTGTCATCTCTATCAGAATACCGGCCAACTTCTTATTTTGATAATACAAATCATTAGGCCATTTGACTTTAATCTCGTCAGCACCCAATGACTGTAAAGCTTCTGCAATGGCGATCCCAACAACAAGGCTCAACCCCATCGCAGCTGCCATCCCGGCATCAAGTCGCCAATACATAGAGAGATACAAGTTACTACCAAAAGGAGACAGCCATTGCCGTCCCCGACGTCCTCGACCAGCCTGCTGATATTCAGCCAAACAAACTGCACCTTGAGGTAACTGGCCGACCCGGTCGAGTAAAAACTGATTGGTCGAATCGATAACTGGTATGAGATCTAAGTTCGGGCACTTTACCTGAGCTAAAATTTTATCGCAATCAAGCAGTTCCAATTTTGATGCAAGGCTATAGCCTTTCCCCTGCACTCGGTAGACATCTAGACCCCACCCCTGTAATTGCCTGATATGCTTACTGATTGCGGCTCTGGAAATTCCAAGAGACTCACCCAAAGCCTCTCCTGAATGAAATTTACCATCAGACATCATGGCCACTAATGCCAAACGCGTAGAGTGCTCTTTCATGACATAACCTCTGCCAACTTGGTTTCTTTCTCTGCATCCATAAAACGGACTTCATGTTCGAGACTGACAGCAAACTTCTCTTCAACCGCAAAGACAACATCACGTGCGAGAACAAGTACATCTCTGGCGGTTGCCTGATCGTGGTTAACCAAAACCAGAGCTTGTTGCTCATGCACTTTCGCCCCTCCCACCTGATAACCTTTGAGGCCACATTGATCTATCAACCAGCCAGCGGCTAACTTGAAGGAGCCATCCGCCATTTCATAACTTGGCATGGTCGGATAGACCGCCATTAGCTGCTCTCGCTTGGTCTTGTCAACGACAGGGTTTTTGAAAAAACTACCTGCATTGCCTAATACCGTGGGATCCGGCAGCTTCTGCTGACGGATACGACATACTTCATCAAATATTTCTTTGGCCGTTACGGTCTCAGTGGCAAACTGCGCCAGAGGGCCGTAACTGACATTAGGACGCCATGCTTTAGGCAGTTTCAATCCCACAGCAACTATCGCGTGGGTATTTTTCAGTGCATGCTTGAAAATAGAATCTCTATAGCCGAACTGACAATCTGAAGCCACTATTCGGGAAGGTTTGCCCGTGTTCAGCTCAACCACATCGACATATTGGCAGACGTCCTTCAGTTCAACACCATACGCACCAATATTCTGGATTGGTGATGAGCCCACGCAACCTGGGATCAACGCAAGATTTTCCAAACCCGGCATCTTATTTTCCACGGACGAATGAACCAGATGATGCCAGTCTTCTCCGGCTCCGACATGCAGAAGAAACTCGTCGGCCGTTTCTGTTACATCGATACCAGCAATACGATTTAATACAATCACGCCAGCATAGTTTTCACAGAACAACAAGTTGCTGCCCCGTCCGACAATCAACTTAGGCAAAGCCCGATACTGCTCATCCTGCCAAATTGCCACCAGATCCTGAGCGGACTCAGCAACAATAATGTGATCCGCTGTAACCTCGATACCGAAGGTGTGAAAAGGTGCCAGTGACCTTTCTTGCAAAACTTTCATGCTAATATCGAACCATACCTTTTATACTATTGGCTGCATTTTAACTGATTCATCCTAACTACGCAGTGTTTTCCCATGAACAAGATTAAATTCCACCCTTTAGAACCTCTACGTTTTCCACTGATTAATCGCTTCTATAAGTCCCATTATCCAGCTGGAAAAGCTAAAAAAGATGAAATTATCTGGATAGGAGAAAATACCAGTGGGATAATCTGTTGTGTCAGATTCAAGCAATTTGAATATTACCAATTGCTCACCGGTATGTTGGTCCAGCCAGAACTTCGAAGTTGCGGTATCGCCAAACAACTGATTACAGCGGCCAATGAACAGTTAATCTGCACGCCATGCTTCTGTTTTGCCTTTAGTCACCTGGAAAAATTATATCAGGATTCAGGTTTTACAGTGATAGCTGACAATCAGTTACCAGAGCCTTTGGCTAGCAGAATCCAGCGCTATCGTCTGAGTGGTAAAGAGCTGATTGCAATGCGATATCAACACTAATTTACAGTTTTCAGCCCATCCGTGACACAAGCCAGTATTGGTATACATGGAATCAACTAATTTTCTGGTATAATTGCTCTCTTAATTAACAGATTTATCTTATATAGGTCGCATAAACGAGGCGATAATGGATTCAGCTATTGCTAACAGGCAACGCATTGAGCAATTGCCATGTATTGCACACAAGCCGGAAGATTTAGAGACACTTCTAGATGCAGGATCTTTCCGCGAACGTCTACACCAGGAAATAAGCCAAGCCAAACAACGTATTTATCTTGTTGCACTATATCTGCAAGACGATGAAGCGGGCCGGGGTATTCTGACTGCGCTTTATGAAGCGAAACAAGCAAATCCTGAGTTAGACATCAAAGTACTTGTTGATTGGCACCGTGCTCAACGTGGACTCATTGGTGCAGTAAAATCAGATGGTAATGCGGCACTATATCGTGAATTCGCAGAATCCTACCAACATCAGATTGATGTGTTGGGAGTACCGGTACGTAACCGAGAAGTGTTCGGCGTTCTTCACCTTAAAGGCTTTGTGATCGATGATAAAGTTATCTATAGCGGTGCTAGCCTGAACGACGTGTACCTTGCACAACATCAACGTTATCGTTATGACCGGTATCACGTCATACAGAACGTACACCTTGCTGATAGCATGGCTAAATTCATCGTTGAGACTCTGGCTAATAGCGATGCCGTCAATTGCTTAAGTCAGCCAATTCGTCCAGAAACCAAAGCATTAAAAGGTGCCATCAAAGATCTTCGCACTCAATTACAACGTGCGAGCTATTCTTTCTCTCCGGAATCTATCGCTAACGATGAGGTCGGCCTGACCCCCCTTATAGGTCTGGGCAAGCGAAAGAATAAGCTGAATCAACATATTTGCACGTTGATTGCGAGTGCCCAGAAAGAACTTACAATCTGCACCCCTTATTTTAATTTTCCTCGCCTTGTTAGTCGTGAAGTTAAACGAGCGATCCGACGTGGTGTAAAGGTAACAATTATTGTTGGCGATAAAACGGCGAATGACTTTTATATTCCTCCTAGCGAACCGTTTAAAACGATTGCTGGTCTGCCTTATTTATATGAAGTTAACCTTCGTAATTTCGCCAAGCAAAACGAAGCCGCTATTGCTCGTCGTCAGTTAGCTATTCACCTTTGGAAGCACAATGACAACAGTTTCCATTTAAAAGGGATCTGGGTAGATCGTAGCTATATGCTGATCACAGGCAATAACCTTAACCCACGAGCTTGGAAGCTAGACTTGGAAAATGCCATCTTGGTTCATGATAAGAGCCAGCTATTGGCAGAGCAGAAGCAGCAAGAACTCGACTGCATTTTGAGCCATACTCAACTTGTCGGTAGCTATAAGCTTATCGAAAAAGTCGACACTTACCCTGCTCAGGTTAGAAAGCTGATTAAGCGTATCCGCCGAATTAAAGCCGATCACATCCTTAATCAGATTCTTTAAGGATTCAAAGCCAGACTATCGCAACTATTGATGTTGATACACAGCGTGCACTCAGTCCACTATGCCCAGAGGAGCTCCCTGTACCAGAAGGGGATCAAATTGTTCCTGCTCTCGATGCACAGCGGCTCTACGGATACTGACCAAAGATGTGTATCCGGCTAACGCAGTCTGGGTTGTTGATAGTCACGGTGAGATAGTCTGCCACTTCCTCCATCCTAATGCAGATTTAGCCTGGCTCTCTCATACCGTCCCGGGCCCCCTGGTTTTGAAACGATTCCCAGGCCAGCCTGCTGTTACTGATTATAATCATGTAATCTGAAGAGGGATCTAGCCAAATCTTCCCCCATATGGTGCCTGCTACCATGATCAGGCAGAACAACTAAGCACAGGCTTAATTGAGTGGCTATTAAGCAAGCGAGGTTCGGACAACAAAACATGACAACACGTTTGTAGGCAAGAACGCGACTAGACCAAGAGCTGTCCAGCAATAGCAATTTGAGTATGTTTACCCTCTTGGGAGCTGTTTATCCTAGTAGTAGCGTAGGTGAAGCTCTCGTTGTTTTTGGACAAAAAAAGAAGTAATGAAGTTACACATACAGTAAATATCCCAGTTCATAGAAAAGAAAAGGAAAGACATACAGTTGTGATCATGGATGGTCCAGGCTGGCATACTGAGGATTATATCGATGGACTGGCCAATGCTAGTCTCGTCAAACTTCCTCTCTATTCATCAGTACTAAATCCAATTGAACAAGTGTGAAGTTTGCTACGATAGTAATGCCTATCCAATACTTCATTAGACAACTATGAAGACATTGTCGATAAAATTTGCACTGCATGGAATACGTTTACTGGCTGATCCAAAAAACTATCAACAATGTGCTACCGAGAATGGATAGACCTGATCAGTTAATTGTACAGATTGGTATTAGAATGACGTCATGCTTAGCACACAACGAAAAAAGGCCATCCGTTAGGATGGCCTTTTAAAATTTGGCGCCTGGCGATGACCTACTCTCACATGGGGAGACCCCACACTACCATCGGCGCTACTGCGTTTCACTTCTGAGTTCGGCATGGGATCAGGTGGGGCCACAGCGCTATGGTCGCCAGACAAATTCTGTTTATTCCCGGCCAAAGCCGAAAATAGCAATCTTGGAAATACTAACTAGCGTGCAAATCGTTCTCAAACACCATTCAAGTGCTTATGGAGTCCGTAAAAAACCCCTTGGGTGTTGTATGGTTAAGCCTCACGGGCAATTAGTACAGGTTAGCTCAATGCCTCGCAGCACTTACACACCCTGCCTATCTACGTCGTAGTCTTCAACAACCCTTTAGGATACTTATAGTATCAGGGATGACTCATCTCAGGGCTCGCTTCCCGCTTAGATGCTTTCAGCGGTTATCGATTCCGAACTTAGCTAC
>NZ_JAKJSP010000051.1:0-51231 GCF_050337085.1 Photobacterium sagamiensis
CATTTTAGATCGCTCTCAGAAACTGCCATGTCGAGATACAAAGGACTAACCAACGGTACATTGACACTCCGTAGTTACAACGGTCAAGTTGGCGAAGCCCTAGCCAATGTAAAAGCTATAAACAAAGTCATAAGACTAGGTATGCCTGAAAGAAAAGCTATTGCATAGCATGCGGCTAATTAGAACTAGATCCGCTTAGAAACTGATTTGATCAACAACGCCTGAGCTAATCCTAAATTACTGAGTAACAAATGGCCTCTTTAACGTAACGCGCATATACCGCACCACAACAATTCAATTCACAGGCCGCACAAGCGGTCTTTCTTCAATCAAGTCGTGAATAAGTATTAAACTTTGATAGTCACCTGAGAATGATCATTTTGGATTGCTTTTGGGAGTTTGTGAGCGTTGCTGACTTAAAGGAGCACTCCCCAGCACCACATTAGTACTAGTATTGCAAATCAAGATGAACAGGATACGAATGAGCAATCACTCTAAGTGGGAATGGGGCAGAAATCACTTAGACTTTTTGCTCTAAATCATTGAGGGGCAGATTCAACTTAGAGGGATCACTCTAAGCCATTGAGGGACATAAATAATTTAGAGCCAAAGCCCTAACTCGTGATGCTCGGATTATGAAAAATATCTTGAAACCTTATACTCTCGGTGTTTTTCAAGATTGTTGAACTAAGCCGCTCTTTTGAGCGGCTTTCTATTGGCCTTTTATTTATTGAAGGTTATTTAGCGTATTTAATGTTTCAAGCATACTGCGCTTTGTACCAATGGAAATCCTTACACAGTCCTGCAACATTGGCTCGTGTGCTTGATCTCGAGTAACTATACCGTGGCTCATCAACTTTTCATAAATACTTCGCGATGGATTAAAACGAACTAATACAAAATTGGTTGATGACGGGTAAACCTGATCAACAACAGGCAGTGTTTTGAGCTCCCGGGCAAACCATTCACGCGTTGAAATTAATGTGTCTGTCTGGATGCGCATTTGCTCAACCCCTTGCGGTGACAAGGCATCCAGAGCAATTTCTGCTGTGGGATCTGCGATTGGGTATGGTGCAATCAGCCTGGATACATACTCGATAACGCTCGGTTCAGCAATGAGGAAACCACATCGAATCGCCGCCAGCCCGAATGCTTTTGACAGCGTTCGGATCACAACTAGGTTGGGATGATCGGTAATCAGGTTGACGACACTGGTCTCGGGGGCAAACTCAATATAAGCCTCATCTACCACAACTAATGTCGAGTCTTTGCCTGCTTCGAGCAAGGTCACTATATCTTGTTGTCGGATTAGGTTACCGGTGGGGTTATTGGGGGAGCACAGAAACAGAATGTTTGTTGTTGCAAGCTTCTGTTTTATTGCATTTAAGTCCAGCTGAAAATTATCTAACAGCGGAACCTTCACTGTGTTTACCGCCATTGAGTCAGCACAGAACGGGTACATTCCATACGTTGGTGGACATACCACGATCTGATCAACGCCGGGCTGGCAGAAAGTTCGAACCAGTAAATCAATCGCTTCATCAGCACCACGAACGGCCAAAATTTCATTATTTACACCGCAGTATTCTTTATAGGCTTTGGCAAGATCATACGGGAGGAAGTCCGGGTAACGGTTGTAACTTCCCCGGTGCTCGCCATATTGGCAACTTTGCTCTAGTTCATTGGCATTCAACCACAAATGGCCGGTTCCGCCAATGCGGCGGGCTGACTGGTAAGGGATGAGCTTTTTGACTGCTTCAGGCACTAACCTGGATGCTAATGAATTCACTATTTCATCTCCAAATTGAATAAAGCTACCTACTTGGCGGGCAAATTGGATGCCGAACCTGGCTCTGATACAGAAACATGGGGCAGCTCAAATTTATACATACAAGTATACCTTATACTTAATAGTATATTAAGGCGTATTTCAGCAAGATATAGTGAGAAAAATAATGCAAAGTCATCAAAATAACCCGATCAGTCATACAGTTAAGCCATTGATCCTCAGTGACAAAGAAGTTCGTGATCTGTTACCTCAGTTAGATGTTCAACAGCTGATGAAATCACTGTTCTTGGCACTGGAAGAGAATACCGCCGTTCAGCCACCGCAAACCTTAACCTCGTTTCCAGATAACAAGGGAGATTACATTACTTATCTTGGCGCGATGGCTGACGAAGGTGTATTTGGTGCAAAGCTCTCCCCCTACTTGATCACAGACAAACAGCCAATCATCACAGCATGGACTAACCTGATGTCGATGCAGACAGGGCAGCCTTTATTGTGGTGTGAAGCAGGTCAACTAACGATTGAGAGAACGGCGGGAACAACAGCACTAGCGATAAATTACCTGGCTCCAGAAAAAAGCCGCCATCTGGCATTGGTGGGAGCAGGTAGTGTTGGCCTGGCCCATCTTCGCCATGCCATAGGGCTTCGTGAATGGCAGACGATCACGGTATATGCGCCTGAGCTAAACAATGACACGGTGCTGCAAGCGAAATTGATGACAATGGACTCCCGGATCCACATTGCAGGCTCAGCGACCGATTGTGTGAAAGAGGCTGATGTGATTATGCTCTGTACCTCTTCTGCCCTGCCTGTTATTTCTTTAGACGACGTTAAACGATCAGCACTTATTACCTCTATCAGCACCAATGCTGTCAATGCTCATGAGGTACCGCCAGAGCTTCTCAATAAGGCCGACGTGTATTGCGATTACAAACAGACAACGCCTGACAGTGCTGGGGAAATGTACCTTGCTGCGACACAACATGGTTGGGATAAGTCACAGATCCGGGGTGATCTACCCAACCTGATTGCAGGGACATGCTCCTTGCCAGATCATGACAAGCCTGTCTTTTTCCGCTCAATTGGGCTTGGATTGGAAGATGTCGCCATGGCATATGGGATCTGGCTGCTGGCGAATCAACAGCAGCAATAAATGTATTATTAACGCTTAGCAAAATATTAAAGAATAAGGATTGGTTATGCAGATCAAAGAGTTTGGTGTCGAAATTTGGATGAATGATTACGAAAATACATGTCGTTATAATCTTGCCGAAACGTGTGTTGAGTCGTTAACCGTAGAGCAGCTGCTGGACATGTCAGGTAAGCGTGACAGTATTATTGATGAATTACTGCCGATGAAACTGACTTATGGGGCCATTGAAGGATCAGATCGGCTGCGCGATAACATTACCTCACTCTATCAACAGCAGAAGCGTGAAAATATCCTGATCACCCATGGCGCTATCGGTGCCAATGCCCTGGTTCACGAAACCTTGGTTTCCCCGGGGGATAGGGTCATTTCGGTTATTCCTACCTACCAGCAACATTACTCTATTCCGGAGAGCTACGGTGCCGATGTTCAGGTTCTCAAGCTGCAAGAAGAGAACCAATTTTTACCTGATCTGAATGAGCTTAGAGACCTTGCAACAGACAATACACGCCTGATAGTCATAAATAACCCGAACAACCCAACGGGCGCCTTGATGGACGAAGCATTCCTGAAACAAATTGTCGATATTGCTCGCGCCTGTGATGCCTATTTGCTCTGTGACGAGGTATACCGAGGAACCGATGAACATGGCGACGGCTTTACGGCTTCGGTCGCTGATCTCTATGAGAAAGGGATCAGCACCAGCAGCATGTCAAAGTCCTTCTCTTTGGCTGGCTTGCGACTTGGCTGGATAGCAGGGCCACTCGAAGTAATTAAGGCGGTCTGTATTCACCGGGACTACAACACCATCAGCGTCGGAATGCTTGACGATCATTTTGCCTGTATAGCATTGGATTGTCGTGATGCGATCCTCGATCGCAGCCGCCGCATCTGTAACACCAACCGCGCAATGCTGGATGCATGGGTTGCCAAAGAACCTTTGATTTCTTACATCAAACCCAAATCCGGCACGATTGCCTTGCTGAAATATAAGGTAGATATGCCTTCCCGTGAATTCTGCGTAAAACTCCTAGAATCAAAAGGCGTGATGTTTACACCCGGCAGTGTTTTGGAAATGGAGGGCTATGTACGTATCGGTTATGCCAATAACCCGCAGGTGCTGGAAGAAGGTCTGGCAAAAGTCTCTGAATTTCTTGCTGAGCTCAAGGGCTAACCTTCAGTCAAGCTGTGAGTTGACAGATAAGGTGCTCTCACCCAAACCTTGGTATTGGATGAGGGCAATCCCGGTCAACCCTTTTTCTTTATTTCGCGTAAATAGTTAAAGACGGTGGCACGTCCCATGTTAAGTACACTCGCGATATAGTCTGCAGAGCTTTTGCCGTTGAATGCCCCTTCTTTATATAAGGCTTCAACAAGAACGCGTTTATCTGTTCGGGAAAGGGCTGAGATCGTCTGATGATTGTTGGCCAGCCACGCATGAATAAAACTGTTGGCCTTCTCTTGCCAGTCATCATGAAACAGCTTCTCTGGTTGTGGGATCAGATTTTTTACCGGCAAGAGGAGATCTAGCGCTGCACGGGCGGCTTCAACCGGCGCCGTATTCATATTAATACAAAGCATACCGATAGGAGTATTCTCGTCATCTCGGATCACGACACTGGTTGAGCAAATTGTCTTACCGTCCCAGTTGAGCTTCTCATAAGGCCCAATCACGGTTTCCGTTTGCTCGAAATTGACATCATCAAGCGCGGCCGGATCACCGACTTTCCGTTTTGAGATGTTGTTGGCGATATATACCACAGTCTGACTTTCCAGATCATGAATGATGACCTCAACATAATCAGAAAACAACAGTGCAATGCCGTCAGCGACAGAAGCGTAACGTTGTAATAATAACTCAGCATTATTTGGTTTTTCTTGCTGTTTCATTTAAGCAGGTAAAGCTCAACAATCAAAAATCATAGTGGCATACTACCTACCTATGCTTGCATTGTATAGAGGGCACACAATTGGCTGGGATTTCTTTTCGGATAGTATTAACCTGAAGGATAAATACCTTTAAGCTTCTATCTAATAGATCCTTGGACAACTTTTCACAGGTCTCCTTTCACTTTGTTAGTGATCACCTTTTTCTCTAGAGACTTCTATCTTCATGCATATCACCAAACACATACGAAACTGATTATTATGATACACGCGCAAGAAAAGTATACATAGATGAGCACATCAAGTGTTCAATTGACTAACAAACTAATGAGCGTAGCAATTGGACTAAATCGAGCGGTACTCGAATCAATCGCCCTTTTTCATCAGATTAGCTTTTATATCGAAAATCAGCATTAATAACATATGAATGAGTGAAAGCCCTAAACTAAAAAGGGGCAAAATGTATGGTACGCCCCGTTGTTGCAAGTGATAATTCAAGATAACAGAGTTGGTTTGCGCTGCAAGCAAACCAACTCCGGCTTTTTCTCAGCCTTGGGAGTTTTCGAGCGTAGGTTTATTAGATTAAGTTAAGCCTGACTAAACTGACAGATCGGGTATGAGTAAGAACATCTACCCCCTCTTTTATCAACTATCAGCAGGCTCCAATAAACAAGGCGGTAATAAACCGCCTTGTTTGCTCTAACTTAATAAGAGATTATTACTTCACTTTGGGCTGTACATATTTACGCTTGCCATCAAATACCGCAACGTCACGGATAAAGTTCTCACCAAGCACAATACCCGTACCGTTTTTCAGCACAAATTCAGTTAGCTCGTTCAGCTCACCCAATTTAATCCGAAGTTTTACGACAGCTTGATGCTTATCGCCATTATTCTTAATCCAACGTTCGACAGGCAACTCAAGCGATTTACCACTTGCCGTAAACTTAACCCAATCTTTGCTGTCACGTTCGAACTCTTGAACATCTGAAACGCCGATTGTCGAAAGCTTGCTTCCTGTATCGACTTTCACTTTCACATGTTGTTTAACCGGTGCCAACCAAACCCACTCTTCAGCACCGAGGATCAATTTACCGTCACTAGTCTTGGTCACAACGGGTATTGGCTTTGGCTTAACCTCAGGTTTAGGCTCAGGCTTCACTTCCGGCTTTAGCTCAGGTTTCGATTCAGTCTTTACTTCCGGTACGGTTATCTCCGGAACCGTCGGCTCAACAGGCTTGATGTCGACTTCCTGACCAGCATCTGGTTTTGTTTCCGGTTCTTCAATGCCTTGTTGCTGTGCACAACCAAATAGCAGTAACGCACAAAAACCAGCAGCAATTTTTTTCATTCTGACGCACCTTTGAAGCATCTGCATTTAACATCTTATGATTTAACAATAATATGTTGTTAAATCATTAGCCAGAAAGAATTATCTTTGCTTATACGCAATGTTAAACTGATCAAGTTTATTCACTAGCCAGGATTCATCATACCAACCCATATTACGGCTGTGTTTAGCATCATCCCACAAACTGAGGAACCAGCGCCTAGTTTCAAAGCCTTCGGTTAGTGGGGCTTTTTCTTGATAGCGTTCAGCTAACTTAAGGTCTTCCCTCACATCAAACAAATGAAAAATATCAAATTCTCTGTGCTTATAGCCAACATCACAAGGATCTAATATAGCCGCAACTTTAAATGTTTTAGGGTCAAACAGGACATTAGCGATGTGGCAGTCATCGTGTACTAATGAAGAAGATGTATTGATGGGCGATAAAATTTCTTCTCTTTTCTCCCATAACTGGGTGTAAGCCGATTTCAGCTTACTTGAAAATGGTGACTCGCAACTCAAGACATAACGCAGAACGGGATACATCCACGCATCAAAGGCATTGATTAAACATGGGTCAAAATCATCACGACCAATCTCAAACCCTTTTGTATTCTGACAATCGTGTAAAGCAATCAAGATGTCAGTGTAGTGCTCTCTGAATATCTCCAGCGCCTTGGGATCATCTGGCAGTTCATAAGCTGATATCCCCTCAAGCCATTCCATCATCAGATAATCGTGGCCTTCTTCTCGACCAAACAAATAGACTTCAGGTACCGGGCAATCAAACGCTTTTTTTAATCGTTTTAATCCTTCAATTTCTTTACTTATTCTCCCACATTCACGGGAAAACTTAACGACAACTTTACCTTTGGGAGAAACAAGAAATACAACCCAGCCATAAAATGTTTCTTGAATATTACACAGTTCAGGTTGCTGACTAAACATCGCTTTATAAGCCTTTTCGGCGATGAACTTGAGCTGAGGTTTATTCATAACAATCCTTCTGTTCTTTAATACTGACAATACAATGCTGTTTGCAACTCACATATACCACACAAGAATACGCATCTAAAATATCAATATTTTCAACATTATCCTTAAGCTAAAGACTGCAATAGAATGCAGTTTAAAGCCAGTAATTTGGGTCAAAAGGGTGAATTATGGGTCTGCGCTCTCACAATAAACATTTAAATGATTCCAAATAGTGTCTATACGTTTATTTCCAACTGATGTGCGTAATTTCAATTTATAACTCGACATGCTCCTTTGTACGATTTTGTCTTTATTACCAAACAGAGTGTTGCTGATAGGGAATACTTTATTTAAGCAGTACATGTCTAACTGACGGGGAAATAATAGTTACGATCAATGACAAATCCTGAGTAATGTACCGCTACAAAAAAATACAAGGTGCTCTATACCAATGGCGTTGGTATTACTGCACCTTGTTATTCAATATCTGTTACTTTTAGTGCTTGATCGCAATCCCAATCTCTTGCGACAGCTCTGCCAGTTGCTCTTCATTATCTAAACGAACTGACCAGTTAATACCGCTGCCCGTTGCTGTTACAACATTGGCACCACCAATCAGCGTGATTTCATCAACCTGAGCTTGCAACGTCGCTCGTGAAACTCCGTCTAAACGTACAACCAATTCATGTTGATTGGCAATAATTCTGCCTTCTGAAAATGTGATCACCATACTATGAATCTATCTTTTTATGTTTCATTACTGCCATTGTGATACGGCTGGTACAAACTAATCGATCGCGTTCATCCGTAATTTCTATTTGCCAGACTTGCGTGCTCGCTCCTAGATGTATGGGTGTTGTTCTTCCTTTCACAATGCCGCTGCGCATTGGTCGTATATGGTTTGCATTAATGTCCAGGCCAACACAATACTTGTTTTCGTCAACACACAGATTACCTGCGAGCGAACCCAGTGTTTCCGCTAATACTACCGAGGCACCACCGTGGAGCATGCCTAAAGGCTGGTGAGTACGAGCCTCAACGGGCATCGTTGCCGTTAAGCTATCATCATCAAACGCACAATATTCAATACCTAAATGCTCTACCAACGTATTTTTAGACGTCAAATTTAAGCTATCGAGTGTGAACGGTTTCTTCCAAATTGCCATAGTGTCACCTAAACCTTTGTTAACGGGTACAGCATAACATCGCAATCACTTTTCCATCTACCTTTCAATCCCCTAGCACCTCAATGAGCAACGCCCTCGCATTTTGAGCTGATTAAGATATATATGAGTATCAATAATGATTAAATACAGAATTTTACACTAGCATATTACTCTACTCACGGGTCATAATAGTCACCAGTATTATCTATAATGGAATGGAAGGAGTCATTCTTATGAACCCTATTCGCCCTCTACTTTTAACTGGCCTGATCACTGCCGTCCTTTCAATTTCGGCATGCTCCAGTTCTCCGACTGGTCGTCAACAAGTACTACTATTTTCAACCAACGACATGTCTCAGTTGGGCGCGCAATCTTTTGACGAACTAAAAAAACAAGAAAAGATTAATACCGACACTAAAACAAACCAGTATGTGCAATGTGTAACCAACGCAATAACAGCTCGTCTAGATCCGCAATCTGGCTACGGACAATGGGAAGTCGTGGTATTTGACAGTGAGCAAGTCAACGCATTTGCCTTGCCCGGTGGAAAAATCGGGGTCTATGCCGGTCTGCTTGAGGTCGCGAAAAATCAGGATCAACTCGCCACCGTTATCGGTCATGAAATAGGCCATGTTATCGCGCAGCACAGTAATGAGCGTTTATCTAGCAATCAGATAGCTGATATTGGTCTGCAGATCTCAAGCATGGCGATCAGCGGTACTGAATATCATAGTGCCGCAATGGCCGGTCTCGGTTTAGGCGTACAGTACGGCGTCTTAATGCCCTATGGACGAGCGCAAGAATCAGAATCTGACATCATTGGGTTGCGCTTGATGGCTGAGGCGGGGTTCGATCCGAACCAGAGTGTTGAACTATGGCAAAATATGGCTAAGGCATCGGGCGGGCAACCACCTGAACTACTGTCCACTCACCCATCACACTCAACGCGTATTGATGATTTGAAAAAAGAAATTAGCCGTTTGCCAGCCTATAATCCAGCCCGTCAAAACTGTCGTTTATAGCCCGTTAATAAAAAAGCGCCCGCGGGCGCTTTTTTAATGATGACGTTATTCACTGAAAGAACAATTATTCACCCTGTACTTCAAACCCAGGTGTAAACACTTCTACCCGACGGTTTTGAGCACGACCAGCTTCAGTATCGTTACTCGCGATCGGCTTAGCTTCACCCTGACCTTCGGCTTTAAATCGGCTCTGATCGATACCGAAATGAGTTGCAAGATAACCGGCGACAACATCAGCACGCTCTTCAGACAGTTTCTGGTTGTACTCTTCTGAGCCGCGGCTATCCGTATGGCCGATAACAAAAAGCTCTGTTTCTGGGAAATTCACCAGGCGTTGTGCAATTGGCTCTAATTTATCAATATATTCCTGTGACAATGAATTACTGTCAAAACCAAATGGCAGAGCCACCGTTATGGGTTCCACTTTAACCACTGCTGGTACTGGTGCAGGCTCTGGTTCAGGTTCTGGCTCAACAACGGCTACAGGTGCCGGCGCACCCCAGTGATAAACAAGGCTCAGGCCGTAGAAATGAATATCAGCGGTGCCGGGCTTGCTGTCGCCAACCTGATTATAATATTGATATTCTAAACGAGTAGACAGGGTATCACTGTAAAAATACTCTACACCCACACCGACTGTCGCGGCAATACCATCTTCATCAGCTTTAATCGCCTCGATGCTGTTATCTGCGTTATAAACGTAACCACCCGCTTTGGCGTACAGATCATATGAGTCAGTCAACGCCCAGGCGAACTTACCCAACAGATCAATACCCTGCACGTCAAACTCACCACCTGCTGGCTTGTAGTCAGCTTTCCCTAAATAGGTGTAACCGCCTTCAAGTGCGAACCACGGCGTGATGTTATAACCCAGGAAGGCACCTCCGCCCCAATCATCCTGCTCGAAATCACTTGATGAACCTTTCAATGCGTCATCAAAATTATTGAAATGTGTGCCACCAATACGCGCACCTACATACCAGGGGTTATCCGTTACGGCGTGAGCAACACCTGAAATAAGTAATGCGAGTGGAAGTATGTAATGTACTTTAGACATAAATTTATCCTTTTTATTATTTGCCACTGCTATTTTTTATCCTTACCACTAGGTGTGTAGAACCCATCTTGCATTTATACAAGATTATTTTTTTATTTTTCACACCTACGTCAAGTTATTGACACGATACGACAAAACATTCACCGAATCTATATTGAATATCGTTCAATTGCATTCATCGTTATCTTTTCAGTCGAGCAAATAGCCTGTCAAGGCCGGCACCAAAAGCATAAAACGCAAAAAAGTCCATACAATGATGGACTTTTTTATGGGTGACTTTTGTCTTAAGTGAATACCACTAAGCCAAACGGCCTTCTGCCAACGCCTCCGCTGTCGCGTCTTCAACCGCCATAAACAGATAATCTATCTGCCCTTTGGGTGATGACATCGGATTCAGCGTCACGTTCTGGTACATGAAAGGGGCTGGTTGGGTAATTGGACGGACATTACGGCACTTAAATAAGTAAGGACGCTGACGCCAGATCAAAAAACTTCTGCATCCCAGTTCAAACACCGGTCGTGTTTTGGCCTCAAACCAGTCTTGAGGGATTTCCGGAAAGACTTCAAAGACCGTCTTGCCCATCACTTCATGCGCTTGCTTGCCACTGTGATGGATCATGAAACCATTCCAGACATGGATGTTAAAATCTCGGTCTAAAACGACCAATCCCACATCCACATGCTGAACCATATCGACCATCCAGTGAAATTGCTCAAATTCAGCAGGTAAAGAAAACATGGTTTAGTCCTCATCCATTAAGTAAGACAATTTGCTATCTAACAGCGGCAGCGATTCATCAACAAACATCAGCAGCAAATCACACTTAATCTGTGTTCCTTCAATGCCATAACTGACTTCAAACGTCATAGTCCTGCGCCAGTTTCCGGATGTGTGCTCAATCAGGGACTCGATAGGAAGGTGTTTTCCTAATAACACGGGATGACTTTGGAAAAACTTCACTTCCGCCTGCTCACCTAATCCTTTTAAAAATGAGCCCACCAGAATATTACTGACATCCATCAAAAGTTCTAATTCTACGTCGCACTCACTTTCGCCCGGATATTTCATCAATGACGTTAAATCATTAACACTGGAATCACTCAACAAGACCAGTGCTTCACCGGCGATCCCTTCACCGCTGAACCCCTGACAGATCCCCGACATCGTACTATTGCTCGCCAGATGGCGCATGGTCATATGAAGCTCACTCACTTCAAACACATTGACATTCGGCAAGGGTAAGTTGACGAATACATTAAAATGGCGAGCCAGTGAATCCGCTGCTCGGCCAATAGCAACGTTGGCAACTTCCAAATAGACATCTCGACGGCGTAGTGCCGGGGTAGTCACTCGCTGGATAACCGTATCGAGTGACAACTCAGGAGATGGTAATAAATCCTTAATCAGGGTTTTAAGATAGGCTTTGTCTACCGGCTTTTTTAAAAAAGCCACAGCACCAAGATCTTTTACTCGTGCTTGCGCCTGTGGCTGAATATCACCAGAAACAACAATGACCTTAATTGACAACCCGTGCTCTTTAATCGTCTGCAAGGTCTGATAACCATCCATCTCTGGCATGGTTAAATCGAGAAACATTAATGAAAAAGTCTGTTGTTTTAGCAGCTCAATAGCTTCTAATCCATTAATAGCAAATGTGACATCAGCGTTGAGTGATGCGGGTAATGCTCTCGCCATTTGCTTTCTGGCCAATGCCGAATCATCACAAATTAAAATTGGAATTGTCATACTTGTTCCTTGCGCTTCATACCATTCAGGAGCGCTAACGCTATTAGCTCAGTTGCATAATTATTGCATTGCTCAATAAGAGGATAATAACAGTTGCGTCAAAGTCGGTCTTGCCCGTAGCGCATTTATTTACATTAACCTCTCTTTTTTATTCCAGTAGGGGCTATACCACAAAACTATTTAAAACATCGCCCATGCAAAGTAGAATGCAGGCCTTAATATTAAGATGTTTGATCTATAGATATTTGCCAGCATAATATGAATGTAAATGATTCCAATACATCACCCGAAATCTCGGATCTTCATGTGGGTATCGTCGGCGGCGGTGTTGCAGGTTCAACGGTGGCACTACGGTTATCAGAACTCGGTATCAACGTCACCCTGTTTGAAGAGGGGGCAAGCCTAGTCAATGGCCCTCCGATTTGTCATTTGCACGCTGGTGGAAACCTCTATCGTGAAATTTCAGATGAACAATGTCTCACTCTTCTTCATCAATCTATCGAAACTCTTCGTGTTTACCCGCATACGGCGAATATTCGCCCCACCGTCATCGCCGTTCCTGAACGCGATCCCGGCGATCCCGAAAAACTGCTCGATCGGCTGGAGCTGTTACAAACAGCGTATAACGAATTAATTATTCACGATAAGCGAAATGAAGTTTTAGGTCACCCTGACGATTACTTCAAGCAGTATCAACAAGATGAACTGGTTAAATTAGCAACTCAGACGGTCCCAACAAACCCGCAATCCCTTGATGACTGGATGATCCCTGTTGCTAAGAACCTGAATCTTAATGAATTCAAATACCCTGTAGTCATCGTGCAGGAATACGGACTCAGTATTTTCAGGATTGCAGCTACCGCTTCTTTAGCATTACAGCAACTGTCTTCTTGCACGGTGAAAACCGGTACGAAAGTCACGGATATTCAGAAAAGTTGTTCTAAAAAAGGCTGGGTTGTTTCTCATCAAAGTTATGATGATTCAATTGATGATTATGTCACTCAAGAGACAACCGTCGACTATCTGGTTAACGCTTGTGGCTATAGAACCGGCACGCTTGATGACTTAGCGACTTTCAAACGTCATCGTATGGTTGAATTCAAAGCAGCTTATGTCACACACTGGCCTGCTTGTGAAGGCGTCTGGCCAGAAGTCATCTTCCATGGTGAGCGAGGTACCCCCAATGGTATGGCGCAATTAACCCCCTACCCTGATGGCTTTTTCCAGCTACACGGTATGACGGAAGAGATTACCCTCTTTAAACAAGGGTTGGTGAGTTCAACCACAAGAAGTGCTCAGCCACAGTTAGAAAGAAGTTTTATCCGTAAACTCACTACCGGATGGACAACGGATGAAGTTGAGTCTCGGACTCAACGAGCCATCAAGCATATGGCACAATTTGTGCCGAGCTTTGGTGAAGCACAAGTCGGCGGACATCCGCTTTTCGGTGCCCAACAAATACCTGGGCTTGATCCGTCATTACGCGCAGCCGATGTCTCTTTTGCCGGTAAACGTTATGCACGATCTGAAATCGTAAAAGCATCATCCGCTTTGTCTGTGGCAGATTCCATTGTAAAGCAGCTTTACGATGAACAGCTTATCAGCACTACGCAGCTTAATTGGGATTGCCCTTTAGAAGAACGCTTCCCGGTAACTCATTCTCTCGGCCTTGATGAGGTTATTTCAAAGGCTGAACAATTAGCCAAGCTACGTGGCTATCCGGCAGCTCTCGCACGTCCAACCAACATTGAAAGCTGATTAAGACTGAAATCCGATAAAAAGAGCTGATCACTCAGCTCTTTTTACAACAATAGCTACATTTAAAGCGCCCTTTATTCGGCTACAATCTTTACTTAGGCATCGATACACTTTAGCCAGTTAACGCCGAGCATAAGTTGCGCCACGCTAAACCAACCAAGCACACCGAACTCCATACCCAAAATGCCGAGTAAAAGGCATCACCTTGATTGTTTTAAACGGCGATTCACCTTCACCCCAACTACTCTGAAAATTAATATGAAAACAGCTGATAACACAATCATGGTTAAACTATGTTTAAACATATTTGCAATGAACAGACTATTAATCAGAAAATCACTTTGCTCCGGATAACTCTGAATAGCCGCTAAAATATGAACATTCTCTATTACATCTGATATTCCAATACCAAACGGTAGTAGAGCAATGTATTTTAGAGGTGAACTAATCAATTTACATGATTTGACTAGCTCAATAAGCAATAGAGAGTATGCAAACGAGTAAACTAATGGGAAAAGCATATCAACTGTTATTTCATTCAAATAATAATACTTCCTGCCACTCGAGCCAATTTCGCTAAGAAAGAAATTTATGGACTCAGAAGTAAGGCCGACTTGCACATCAAGAGGTTCTATTGATGTCGATATTAGTGGGTACATTATTAGTAGAATTATGGCTTGAAGCGCAAAGTTCAAGCCAAGTAATACACCTGCTTTCTTCCACGAAGAAAATTTAATTAACCAATCCAAACTTACCATCCTTGTAGTCTTGCTAGTAAATAACATTGCAACCAATGTCTTACTATAGATATGCATAAAGTCGCAAGATTCAAGGGTCCGTACCCAAATAATGTGGTTTAACACCTGCAGGTGTACGCCACTAGACTGACAAAGCGAACTGGACTCATACTAGCACCGCATACCAAATCGATACCGAATTCAAATTACGAATAAAATACCGCTAACCAAATAGTTTCTTTATCCGGTGAAGTCCAGGTAACCTGATGACGCTGATTAGCAGGGATATTAATATAATCACCTTCGTTGAGGTGAACGACTTTCATTTCTTCTTCAAACAATAGTTTGGCTTCCCCTTTCACCACCAGCACCCATTCATTCTCTTCTTGATCATACCAATCGCCACTAGGGGTGGAGTGCCCTCTGGAAATAATCCGCTCAATTCTTACGGAATCGGTTTTAACCAGATCCTGAAATATCTCTTCCGGTAACGTAGACGGGATTTGACTGAATAAGTTGGCCATGACTTCCTTCGTACCTTCTGGGTCTCAAAACCCGTAAAAAAGGCGAGTCTGACCTCGCCTGGTTATCTGACTGTTTGACTAACCTACTTAGGCAGATCAATCTCAATTTTACTATTCAGTACATCAAGCTCTTTATTCAGCGCACTAAGCTCTGCTTCATTACTTTCAACAAGATCAAGTTTGGCTTCATACTTATCGCAATCTGCCTGCGAAACCCAATTCCAGCTTTTTCCGGATTTGAATTCATCACATACCTTCTTAAATTCTTTGGCTACTGATTTGGCTTTCTTAACTTCGCCTTCAGCGTTTACAATTTGCTTTTGCAGCTCCAGCTGTTGTTGGTACAACTCTTTAGAATGAGTTAACACCACCTTCTGTTTTTCTGTAGTGGTTTTCAATTCCACCACTTTGGTATCTAACTTTTTCGTCGTGACTGAAAGTTGCTTCTGTTTCCGCTTCAGCTTAGCAATTTGAGCTTCGTAACTTGCTCTCTGCTGTTCAAGCTCTGCCGTTTTCTGTTCTAACTGTGATCCCTGCTGCTCCAGTTCTAACGTTTTTTGGGCTTCTAATTCTTCATAGCGACTCTGTAGCGACTTATTCTCTTCTATTAACTGCGCATTTTCTTGTGTTAACAGTTCATGATCTTCTTGGCTCGGCCCCTGGTCACGATTCCAGAAAGCTGACGCAAGCACCAAGCCTAGCACTAAACCCACAAACAACGACACTTTCCATGACGATGTAATGTTCATTGATTTCGCTTTTTTTAACATGCCTACACCTTCTTGATAAGTTATGACCAGCCCCTGAAACATAACAACACTCGTTGAAATGACCATAAGGATGTTATGTGAATAATATCAGCAAGATAGCTCTTCTGTGTCAGGTTTATATCAAAATTAAAGTAAAACACGGTAAAACAAGCTCACTCTGCTAATCATTTCATCATTTCTGTTTGAAAGTACCTTCAAAAACACGTCAGGTGTCTCAATAATAATATGTCCAATGTCTAAGACATTTGTAGCATCACCAACCAACTATGTTCATAACAAGCCCTCAAGTAATAACGAACATATAGGTATCAGCATGATCACGGAGCTGTTATTTCTGACTGTATCTGCTTTCTCAATCCCCTTACTTGAGAATTCCAGCCACCAACAAAGCGATCAAAATTGCCATCTTTCAATCAATGAAGAAAAGTACCAGAAGGACATAGTGCTGCTCTTCTTATCGAGTCCGAAAACTGAACTAAAAGTGCAGATTTATCACCGCATACCTCTTCCTGTCCCTTCTTCAGGGGTGCTGGAACAGCTCTCACTCAACCCTGATACACCATACAAGAATGCACAATTTCCAGTGTCTCATGAACTGTATAAAGAGCTAAAACCGGATATCAATATCTATTCGACAACGATTGAAACAACGGCATTAGCAACACAACGCTTTTCTGATCATTTCAGGCAGGGCGGATTTAAAACATTACTAAAAGTTGAGGGCATAGAACATCCCCTTGCATTCATTGCTGATCGCAATCAAGCAGAAGCATTCTATAAATGTGCAAATCAGCCGTTATAGCCTGCGCGAATAAACAACAAGACAATCAATAACTGAGCTGATAATGTAAAATATCGTATGGATTTTGTTGGATTAAAAGGAATTGATGTTATGCCTATCTCAGAATGGATGACTTTTGTCGTTGCTATTACTGTATTGACGATCACTCCCGGTTTAGACACGGTGTTGGTGATCAGAAATACCAGCCGTGGCGGCTGGAAAGATGGCGTGACCAGTAGCTTTGGTATTTGCAGCGGATTGTTTGTACACGCAACCCTGTCAGCTGTTGGAATTTCTTTTATTCTTGTTCAGTCTGCATGGCTGTTTCAGACCATTAAGTTTGCAGGAGCCGCTTACCTGATTTATTTAGGTTTTTGCAGCCTAAAAAGTGGTTTTAAAGCAGGCTCGCTGGGGATCTCCGGGGGCGAACAGAGCTCATCGAATCAGTTCAACCTCCGACGTTCGTTCTCGGAAGGCTTTTTATCCAATGTATTGAATCCGAAAACGGCTATCTTTTACCTGGCCTTTTTACCTCAGTTTATTAACCCGGAAGGTTCTGCAATATCGCAGGCGTTTATTCTGGCTGGGATTCATTTCTTACTCGCAATGGTGTGGCAGTCTTCTTTATCGCTGTTAATTGAAAGAGCCAAGAACTGGTTAGCTAAACCGAAAACCAATCAATGGCTGCAGTCGTTAACGGGCTTTGTCATGGTGGCGCTTGGCTTGCAATTGTTGCTGAGCAAAAACATCCGCCTTTGATTGGGCTTTGCTAAAAACGTTCTTCAATAAAAAAGAACACTCACGTGTTCTTTTTTTATACGTGTTTTTACCGATTCATTTAGCGTGACGATAGGTTCAGCGTCAGATCTCCGGGTTTGATCCAACCCGCTTTCCGCATTATTTCTGCAATACCGAAAGTCAATAAGGCGGGTAATACGATGTGCATAAGAAGGATCACTAGATAGATTTCACTGCCACTTTTACCCGCAGCTTCCATTGCAATGAAAGCCTGAATTTGCCCCACCAGACCTGATGTTCCCATACCCGCACCTAGTGGTGTATTTTCCAGAGAAAAAACCAGCGTGGCAATCGGCCCCAAAATAGCTGACGTAATAATGGGAGGAAGCCAAATCTTATGGTTCTTGATGATATTTGGCATCTGCAGCATTGACGTGCCAAGCCCCTGGGCAAACACGCCTGCCCAACGATTTTCACGAAAACTCATTACCGCAAAGCCCACCATCTGCGCACAACAGCCCACAGTAGCCGCACCAGCCGCCAACCCATTCAGACTTAGCATAATAGCAATCGCCGCACTACTGATGGGCAGTGTTAATGCCATTCCCATCAGTACCGCCACCAGCATTCCCATGATGAACGGCTGTAACTGAGTCGTGTACATAATGACATCGCCTAGCGCTGTCATTAATGCGCCTACCTGTGGTCCAACTAAACTGCCTACGGCTACCCCGACAATAACCGTGACAGCAGGTGTAACCAGAATATCTACTTTGGTTTCATTGGCGACCAGTTTGCCACATTCAGTCGCGGCAATTGTGGCAATGAATGCGCCAACCGGCCCCCCCATCGCCGCCCCTGCCGCACCCGCTGTCGTTGCGGAAAAAAGCACCAAAGGTGGTGCTTTTAGTGCGTAAGCAATTGCGACACCAATAGCGGGCCCCGTCATCTGTTTCGCGATAGGCCATAGCGTATCTGAAAACAACGGGATCCCCAGCTTTAACCCCAGCGTATTTAAGATAGAACCAATAAGTAATGAGGAGAATAAACCTAATGCCATAAAACTCATGGCATGCACAAAGTAGGTTTTAATCGAAAAGTCGATATCTTTTCTGTCTAAGAAAGCGAGAAATCTGTCGTGTGTGAGTTGCATTATTCCAACCTGTTATCCTGCAGCGGTATTCTAAACATTTTGTCCCTGATAATGTCTCTGTTTGCTTATGGTTACAAACAGGCTGCAGATTCTAGCGCAATCACGGAGAATGAAAACCCCTCTACTGATAATTGGCTTTATATACCCAAGTGACTTCAAGAGAACGTTTGCCGTAAACGGGCTAAGAGGTACACGCCGGATTCAACTCACTTTCTTCATCAGCACGGTATTATCTTCTGCCAACTGTTTTTCCAGTTTACGAGAGACAAATTCAGGGCTGTTGGTATGGCGTGCCAGCAAGCGGTAAACCACGGGAATTACCAATAAGGTGAAAAAAGTGGCGACCAGTATCCCGGTTAACACCACAATACCAATGACTAATCGGGTTTCGGCTCCGGCACCGGTTGCTAATATCAGCGGGACGGCACCTGCCGCCGTGGTAATTGCTGTCATGAGTATCGGCCTTAAGCGTGCCGCTGAGGCATCAATGATCGCCTGCTCAAAGACAACACCCTGATCGCGAAGTTGATTGGCAAACTCAACGATTAATATACCGTTTTTTGCTGCCAACCCCACAAGCATGATGATACCGATCTGCGAATATATATTTAAGCTTTGGTCTGTAAAATACAGGCCCAGCAAGGCACCAAACGTTGCCAGCGGTACGGTAAGCATAATAACCAGAGGGTGAATATAACTCTCAAACTGGGCTGCCAGCACCAGAAACACAACCACCAGTGCTAATGAAAAGACAAAAAAGACAGAATGGCTAGAATCCTGATGGTCCTGCGAGGCACCTTTGTAATTAACCACCGCATCTGCCGGGAGATGTTTTCTCACCAAGTCATTTAAGTAATCCAGCCCTTGGCCCAAGGTATAATTTTCAGCAAGATTCGCCTCAATGGTAATGGCCCGAACCCGGTTATAACGGTTTAGCTGAGGCGCATCCGCAAATTCTTCTACCGTCACCAGGCTTGAAAGTGGAATAAGTGCATTGGTCCTGTCAGAGCGGACATAGAGATTGCTGAGATCTGCTGCGGTATTTTGCCTCTCCCGCTGACCCTCAATAACGACATCATACTCCTCGCCACGCTGCTCAAACGTCGTCACTAATCGCGAGCCCAGCATTGATTCTAGCGTTTGACCTATATCCCGAATGGAGACACCTAAATCGCCGGCCCGGTTTCTATCGATAACAACACGCAACTGGGGTTTGGTTTCCTTATAGTCGTGATCGACTCCTTCTAATCCGGGATTATTATCGGTTTCATCGATAATAATATCCCGCCACCGGGCAAGCTCTTCATAACTCCCGCCACCAATCACAAATTGTACCGGTTTACCCACCCCGCGCCCGAAAGGCTGACGCATAACTGGGAAGGCCCTGACACCAGCCAGATCGGACAATTTTCGTTGGATATCGCCGATGATTGCAAACGCATTCCTTCGTTTTGCCCAGTCTTCCAGCACGACAATAGCGAAACCACCCGAGAAATCTTCAATCCGCCCCCAGCCTCGCGGGGCGCGGATCAATAAACGCTTTACCTCACCGGCTTCCACCAGTGGCAGCAGCCTGTACTCAACTTCATTAATATAAGGCTGCATAAACTCATAGCTCGCCCCCTGAGGTCCATTGATAATAATAAACATCGCCCCCCGATCTTCTCTCGGGGCAAATTCCGAAGGTATTCTGCTTGCAAGCCAGCCGCTGCCAATAAGCGCCACAACCACAATAGCAGCGACCAGATAGGGTCTTTTCAGCCAGTTATCCAACGAGGAACGATAAAATCGGGTGACGAAGGCTAAAATACCGCCAATTTTTTGTACCAGCCAGGGCTCGTACTCAACCGGCCTCATCACCTTTGATCCCATCATGGGGCTCAGGGTGAGTGCCACCAAAGAGGATAAAATAACCGCAGTACTGATAGTGATGGAGAATTCCCGGAACAATTTACCTAAATCCCCCTCCAGAAAACCTATCGGCAAGAACACTGAAACCAGCACTACCGTGGTTGCCACAATGGCAAAACCGACCTGACGCGCCCCGAGAAATGCGGCTTTCAACGGTGGCTCACCCAGCTCTATGCGCCGCTGAATGTTCTCCAGCATTACAATCGCGTCATCAACTACGATACCAATAGCCAGGATCAGAGCCAGCAAGGTCAATAAGTTGATGGTATAACCTAAGGCGTAGAGCACAATAAAGGTCCCTATCAACGAGACAGGAACGGTCAGTGCAGGAATAAGCATGGCGCGGACGCTGCCAAGGAACAGGTAGATAACAATAACAACCAGCAGCATCGCAATGAAGAGTGTTTTAAACACTTCATTAATTGAAGCCTGAATAAAGACCGAGGAATCGTAGGAACGTTTGATCTCCATCCCCTCAGGCAAGGTGGGATTTAATTTATCAACCAGCGCGTTGACGGCCCGGGCTACTGCCAACGTATTTGCGGTCGACTGACGATTGATCCCCAAACCAATCATATCCTGGGTATTACCACGAAACGAAATCCGCTCCTCTTCTGCTGCCAGCGCCACCCTGGCCACATCGCCCAAACGGATAAGGTAGCCATCCGGCCCGGAACTAACCACAAGCTGGGAAAAATCGTCGGGCTCAATAAAGCTACGTTGAGTACGGATTGAAAACTGGCGGCTTTCTGATTCAAGGGATCCCGCAGGCAGCTCTACATTATCGGCACGCAACGCATCTTCAATGTCGGTGACGGTTAACCCCCTTGCGGCGAGTTTCTGTCTGTCTATCCAGATCCTTAATGCATACGTTTTCCCCCCGCCGATACGGATATTAGCGACACCATCAATAACCGAAAAACGGTCAACCAGATAACGGCTGGCATAATCGGTTAGCTCCAGCGTATCCAAGCGATCCGACACTAGATTCAACCACATAATCACTTCTGAACTGCCTCCCGCCTTTTGTACTTCCGGCGGCTCTGCTTCATCCGGTAAATTATTTAAGATCCCGGAGATCCGATCACGGACATCGTTGGCTGCGGCATCAATATCCCGGCCGATACCAAATTCCAGAGTAACGGATGAACGGCCATCGCGGCTTTGTGAGCTGATATTGCGGATCCCTTCCAGACCGGAAATCCGGTCTTCAACCAGCTGGGTAATACGGCTTTCAACAATCGCCGCTGACGCGCCACGGTAATTGGTAGACACCGTCACAATGGGCGGGTCAATATTCGGGTATTCACGCAGCGGCAGCTTGTCATAGGCGATCAAACCAAAGGCTATTAACAACAAGCTGATCACAGAACCAAAAACAGGACGTTTAACAGAGAGATCCGTCAGCAGCATCAGCTCTCCTCCTGATGGCTAAAGCGCTCACTCGGTCGAGTTTCGACCTTTTGCCCCGGACGTACTTTCTGTGTTCCCCGGGTAATGATCTGCTCACCCTCAACGACACCATTGAGGATTTCAACTTCTCCCCGGTTACGGAATCCGACTTCTACTTTGCGCTGCTCCACCACATTTTTGTTGTTAACCACAAAAAGGAAGCTGTCTCGTTGCCGCGGTACTATCGCTTCTTCGGGCACAACCAATCCGTTACGCTGCTCAACAATAAGCCTTAATGTCATCAGCATGCCGGGGCGCAGTTTCAACTGAGGATTTTCAATTTCAGCACGGACGACAATCGCCCGGGTTTGCGGATTCACCCTGCTATCAATCCCTGTAACAATCCCGACAAATGGCTGCTGCGGGAAGGCGGCGGCTTCTCCTTCGATACTGGATCCCAGCTTCAACTCACCGACAAACTGTTCCGGGATGGTGAAATCGAGCTTTACTTTATCCAGCGCATCTAATGTCGTAACAACAATCCCGGGGGTGAGCAAGGCACCCGGACTGATCTGGCGGAACCCGAGCAAACCTGAAAACGGCGCCTGAATAAACCTTGCATCAAGTTCCGCCTGATTCTGGGCCAAAATGGCCCGGGCAACTTCAATGCTGGTTAACAGTTTATCCAGCTCTGAACTCGCAATTGTATTGCGTTTTACCAGCCCTTCAATGCGTTTATATTCCCGTTGCTGCTCCTTGAGGTTAGCTTTTGCTGCGCGAACTTTGGCTTTTTGTTCTCCTGAGTGTAAGGTCACCAGCAGATCACCGGCTTTAACTTGTTGCCCGTCAGAAAAATGAACCTGCTCAACTTTTTCTGTCACCTTGGCTGACAATACGACTGACTCACGGGCCTTTACGGTTCCCAGCGCCTCCACTTCCCTGCGTACATTTTGCAGCACCACCGTGCTGACAATAACGCTCGGCGTACCTCCACGCCGTACCTGAGCACCTTCATCGCGGCTCTGCTCTTTGTACCAGACTCCGGCAGCCAGGCCTGCCAGCAAAACGATACCTGTGATCACGCTCGCTTTCATTATCCCTGCCTTAGTCATGAGTACGGTGTTTGTTTTTAAGTATAGTTCTGCCGAATATCAAAGATATGTGATTGAAAGCTGATGGCCTTAGGTAGATAAAACATAGGTGTTCATTGGAAAACAGATAGCCCTATCGCAATAACGAATCGCACACCCCGCTAATTATCCATCTAACGGATATAACTCGCAGGTTTCGCTAAATAGCATTCAAAGTCAGAGACCATTGTTAGACGCGTGCCGCAAGCAACGTTATGAGATAGACATTGTCGTTTACCCAATATCATCAGCGTCATAACGTAGACAATATTTTGCGGAGAAAACCTTTGAAATTATCTCAGCTCTCCATTGCTATCACGCTAATACTCTACTCAATCAACCAATCACTGGCTTCACCACCACTGGTTATGCACGCGAAGAATTTTGATCCCAAGAAATTTGAGCCGGAGAATACGGAAAATGCCGCAGAGGATCATGATGAAATCACCGATTACCTGATCAGTGAAAAACTCGATGGCATTCGCGCCTACTGGACAGGTAAAACACTACTGACTCGAAGCGGAAAGGCAATCGCGGCGCCAGAATGGTTTACCGCACCTCTGCCTGACATGGCGTTAGATGGCGAGCTGTGGATAGGGAGAGGTAAGTTTCAGCACGTCGCACAAACGGTGTTGGATCACGTTCCAGATGACAAAGCCTGGCGTTCTATTCGCTATATGATCTTTGATTTGCCCGAAAGTAAAGCCGACTTTGAACAACGATATCAACATTTAACCCAACAAATCAGTACTATTGAGCCAGAACACATCCAGGTTATTGAACAACGCCGCATAGCAAACTTTGCCCGTCTGGAGTACTGGCTACAACAAATTGACGATGAGAATGGTGAAGGGTTAATGCTTCATCACAGCGGTAACTTTTATCAGACTGGACGCTCTGATCAACTGCTCAAACTGAAAATGTACCAGGATGCTGAAGCCATTGTTATTGGTTACGAAGAGGGTAACGGTAAGTTCAAAGGCATCATGGGATCCCTGTGGGTCATAACATCAGATAAGATCAAATTCAAAATTGGTACCGGATTTAACCAATACGATCGTGAAAACCCTCCGGAGTTGGGCACAACCGTAACCTACAGATACAACGGTTACACTGACCGTGGGATCCCCCGTTTTGCTCGCTTTATCAGAAGCAGAACAAATCCGGATATATGATCCCAATCTATCTAATTAGCGAAACTGAAATAACATCGACGCCTCAATAAGGCGTCGCAGCTCTCGTCGCCTCGAAAATCAATTCATCATAATCTGGCGAAAATTCACACATATTCAGTATTATTTTTCAAAATCACGGCTGAGCTCTTTTCAAAAGCCACATTTTCGTCTGTATTCCACTCCTTACTGATTGCTTAATTATTACCGCGGGCAGAATCTAACAATTTAGTTACACTTAAATCATCGGGTTATACCAAGACTTATCGCTGGACATAGTGGCGTTTACAGTGAAATGAAGTATCGCGTTACCCCATTTTCAGAACAGCACTTCAGTACATTGATTCATCTAGCGATCATCAGAACTGTAAAAGAGGATAGTTAAGTACTCAGCCACAAAAATCTCGGTATCACCTCTCAGCATTTACGTGATTTGCACTCTACCTCTATTGGAGACTGCAACAGAAGGAGCTTGAGATGAATGTTCAGGCCTTACCTATGCATCGATTCATTGATCATCATGGTAACCCGGTCGGTCAACTTCCCACTTGGGCCGATCAGTCAACATTAAAAGGGTTTTACTGCGACATGGTATTAACCCGGGTTTACGATAATAAAGCTGTCGCACTTCAACGTACCGGTAAGTTAGGTACTTATCCTTCACACCTCGGGGCCGAAGCCATTGGTATCGCCATCGGGCGTGCGCTAAAAACTGATGATGTTTTTATCCCCTACTATCGCGATATGCCTGCCATGTGGGCGCGAGGTATTGCAATGGAAAAGAACCTGCAATATTGGGGTGGCGATGAAAGAGGCAGTGATTTCTCATTTGATGACAGACACTGCCGCGATTTACCTTTTTGCGTACCGATTGCGACCCAGTGTACCCACGCTGTCGGGGTAGCTGCTGCGTTGAAAATTGCGGGTGGCCATCACGCGGCTCTGGTAACCTGCGGAGACGGTGCAACCTCGAAAGGTGATTTCCTCGAATCTATCAATTGCGCCGGTACCTGGAATATTCCGTTAGTTTTTGTGGTCAATAACAATCAATGGGCTATTTCTGTACCTCGCCGTATGCAATGCGCTGCTGAATTTCTTTCCGATAAAGCGAAAGGAGCGGGTATTCCCGGTATCACCGTGGATGGAAATGATGTGGTCGCTATGTACGATGCCATTCTATCCAGCTTAGATCGTGCCAGAAAAGGGAAAGGCGCAACATTAATTGAAGCTATCAGTTACCGACTCAGTGACCATACCACTGCCGATGATGCCAGCCGCTATCGCAGTGACGATGAACTCCGTCAGGCATGGGAATTCGAACCTATTCAGCGTCTGAAAACATATCTGATGAACCAAAACTACTGGTCAGAACAAGAAGAGGAACAATGGCATGAACACTGCCGGGAAGTGGTTGAACAAAGCGTCGAGCGCTATCTCAATACGCAGGTACAGGCTCCTGAATCGGCCTTCGACTATCTCTACGAGTCTTCCGACTGTGAACTCAATGAACAGCGAGATGCACTAATCAATAAAGCAATCCGGATGCAAGGAGGCAAACATGGCTGAGATCACTCTGCTCGAAGCAGTAAACCTTGCCTTACACCATGAAATGGCCATTGACCCGAATGTGGTGGTGTTAGGAGAAGATGTCGGTGATAACGGCGGTGTTTTTCGCGCCACCGTCGGGCTCAAAGAGAAGTTCGGCTGTAAACGCGTTATTGACTCTCCATTAGCTGAAGCACTGATTGGTGGCATAACCGTAGGTATGGCAACCCAAAGATTACGTCCGGTTGCCGAGTTTCAATTCCAGGGCTTTGTGTTTCCGGCTATGGAGCACTTAGCATGCCATGCTGCTCGTATGCGTAACCGAACCCGGGGACGGCTCACCTGCCCCGCCGTTTTTCGCGCGCCATTTGGAGGTGGTATTCATGCTCCGGAACACCATTCTGAAAGCGTCGAAGCCCTGTTTGCCCATATTCCCGGTTTAAAAGTGGTTATCCCTTCCTCACCACAACGAGCCTACGGTTTATTGCTCGCTTCAATTCGTAGTAATGATCCGGTGATGTTCTTTGAACCCAAACGACTTTACCGCACCGTGAAATCCGATGTCATTGATAATGGTGAAGCCTTACCGCTCGATACCTGCTTTACGTTACGTAAAGGCCGAGATCTGACTTTAGTCACTTGGGGAGCTTGTGTGATTGAATCGCTGCAAGCCGCCACAACGCTGTCTGAACAAGGTATTGAAGTGGAAGTGATCGATCTTGCCAGTATCAAACCCATTGACATGAAAACCATTATTGCATCATTAGAAAAAACCGGCCGCCTGCTTGTTGTGCACGAAGCCAGTAAGACATGCGGTGTCGGTGCGGAGATCCTTGCCCGTACCGCTGAACATGCCATGTACCTGTTAAAAGCACCACCGAAGCGCATCACAGGTATGGATACTGTGATGCCATATTACCGTAATGAAGACTTTTTCATGATACAGGAAAGTGACATTGTTCTTGCAGCCAGAGAGCTGGTGGAGGAGTGGAAATGAAATCATTTACATTACCCGATCTCGGTGAAGGTTTAGCCGAGTCTGAAATTGTCGAATGGCACGTTAACGTTGGCGATAACGTTAAGGTTGATCAGGTCATACTCACCGTTGAAACGGCTAAAGCCACCGTCGAAGTACCTTCACCTTACAGCGGAAAAGTCGTCGCGCGTTATGGTAACGAAGGGGATGTCATCAACATTGGCAGTTTATTGCTGGAATTTGAAGAACAAAGCGAAACCGCAAAACCGATCGAGAAACAAGCTGACGCCGCAACCGTTGTCGGCAATGTCTCTCAACAGGACCATCATGTAAATGTGGATGAATTTTGGGTAGGCAGCGATCAGACGGACAAGCCAGAACATATAATCACCGCCATACCTTCTGCCCGTTTGTTGGCTCAACAACTTGGCATCGATCTTCACGGTATTCAAGGCAGCGGCACTGACGGATTGATTATTGATACTGATATCTATGACCAGTGTGACAAGCAGCTACCAGGCACAGAAGTATTAAAAGGGGCACGCCGGACCATGGTGACCACCATGACGGAATCCCACCACAATGTCGCTGCCGTCACCATTACCGAAGAGGCACTACTGTCTGCATGGCCTGACGACGAAGACATTTCAATCCGCTTAATACAAGCCATTGTCGATGCCTGCCAACAACAGCCGGCGCTTAATGCCTGGTTTGATGCAGAGACCATGACTCGCTGCGTTCACAATACGGTCAATATTGGGATTGCCGTTGATAGCAAACATGGGCTTTATGTCCCGGTATTACGTCATGCTGATGAGTTCAGTCCGAACGGTATTCGCCAGTGGCTGGATAAAACCGTAGCCGGTATTCAAGAGCGAAAAATTGGGCGGGAGCAACTGCAACACGCGACGATCACGCTTTCTAACTTTGGCGCTATTGCAGGGATCTACGCAACACCTGTCGTTTCTCCCCCACAGGTCGCAATTGTTGGTGCCGGTCGAATTATCGAGAAAATAATAATGAAGGACGGTCAGCCGGTAGCTGTAAAGGCCCTGCCGTTATCCATAACGTTCGACCACCGGGCCTGTACCGGAGGCGAGGCCGCACGTTTCATTCGTGCCCTCGTCCTTCATTTGCAGCAAGCAACTGCTTGATCATAGGTAAAGCAACAAAAAGCGGCTGACTTCGCCGATTTTTGTTGCTCTTTCTTTTCAATGGCTCAAGTAACTACAGTAACTCAAGCAGTTCAGGCACGACTTCAAACAAATCTCCCACCAAACCATAATCTGCAATTTGGAAAATCGGGGCGTCAGGATCGCTATTAATCGCGACGATAACTTTCGAGTCTTTCATCCCGGCTAAATGCTGAATAGCGCCGGAGATCCCCACCGCAATATAAAGATCAGGTGCGACAATTTTACCTGTTTGACCAACTTGCAGATCGTTTGAGACAAACCCTGCATCTACAGCGGCGCGAGAGGCCCCAATGGCACCTCCCAGCTTGTCTGCCAGCTTTTCAATTAGTGCGAAGCTCTCTTTATCACCAACACCACGGCCTCCTGAAATAACCACCCGGGCCGCCGGTAATTCAGGTCGTACACTTTCGACTATTTGCTGCTCCACAAACTCTGAGATTTCACTTGGGATCACATTATCCAGCTCGGTGATCGACGCTGGCTCGCCTCCGGTCTCGACAGCATCAAACGCAGCACTACGAATCGTCAGCACTTTGATCGGATCAGCTGATTTTACCCTCGCCAACGCATTGCCTGCATAAATGGGCCTGATCACAATATCTTCCGATTCAATACTAATCACATCAGACAGTTGCCCGACATCCAGCAACGCAGCGACTCGTGGCATCAGGTTTTTACCAAACGTTGTGGCGGCAGCCAGAATATGAGAGTAATCACCGCCAACATCGGCCACTAACGCGGATAAATTTTCAGCCAACGGGTGTTGATAAACTTCATCATCTGCCAGCATGATGTTATCAACACCATTAAGTGTACTGGCTTCTCGGGCAACTGACTGACACTGAAAGCCAGCCACCAGTATCGTTATTTCACTGCCTATCGATTTAGCAGCACTGACCGTTTTCAATGTGTCGGCAGCAAGAGACTGATTATCATGTTCGGCAACGATTAACGTCGAGATGGTTGAATTTCTCATCAGATCACCCTTGCTTCATTTTTCAATTTATCCACTAGCTCTGATACCGATGCGACCTTCACGCCGGCTTTACGTGCCGGTGGTGAGGTGATCTCAAGCACCTCCTGATGCTGAACAATTTCCACACCTAACTCTTCCGGTGTTTTAACATCCATCGGCTTGCGTTTGGCTTTCATGATATTTGGCAGCGAGGCATATCTCGGCTCGTTCAAACGCAGATCAGTACTGATAATGGCAGGTAATATCAATTTAACGGTTTCCAGGCCACCATCGATTTCACGGGTGACTGAAACCGTATTGCTATCCATCACCACTTTAGATGCAAATGTGCCCTGTGGACGTTGCGTAATAGCCGCAAGCATTTGAGCAACCTGATTATTATCGGTGTCGATAGATTGCTTTCCGAGCAATACCAAGCCGGGTTGCTCATCTGCCATGACCGATTGAAGTAATTTGGCAACAGTGAGAGGTTCAAGGCAGGAAACAGTACCGGGAGGCGTGTTATCAACAGAAGTGGTATCAATATGAATCGCACGATCAGCCCCCAATGCTAAAGCAGTTCGCAATTGCTCCTGACAGACAATACCACCCGCTGAAACGACAATCACTTCATCAGCATGGCCTGCTTCTTTCAGCCTTACAGCCTCTTCAACGGCTATCTCACAAAATGGGTTCATTGCCATTTTTACATTGTTCGTTTCAACACCAGAACCATCGCCTTTGACTCTTATTTTTACATAAGGATCAATCACACGCTTTATCGCTACTAATACTTTCACAACGCTTTCCTTTTTAAATTGGGATGCTTTTCGCGTCAGCCTTAATGCTTTGAAATATGGGTGTGTTTATACTCTTTGAGCCTAGTTTAATTTACGTTTACGTCAACTGGACTATATTTAGTAGTATACCCAAGTGACTTCAAGATGCAGGATTCAGAGTGAGCTCAGCGAGTTCAATTCAAGGAAAATGAGCACAGGAATGGTTGTCCCTTTCAAGCTCATTTGACACAGAAGTGGGCACGCTGACTCACTCCCAAAGGGCGAGTTTTATTGGCTCCTATGCTGCGTTGCTGATTTTTGACTTAGAACCACTATGTCTTCAAATCAGCGCCTTACCTAGAAGCCAATAAATTCTCGCTGAAACGAGCATCTTGAGGTCACTTGGGTATATATCGCAATGTAGGATCAGGTATACAGCATGGATAGAGAATGTATGGAATTCGATGTTGTCATTGTGGGCGCAGGACCTGCAGGGTTGGCCACTGCCTGTCGGCTGGCTCAACTTGTTAAGCAGCATCAACAAGACTTCACTATCTGTGTGGTTGAAAAAAGCGCTGAAGTCGGGGCTCATATTATCTCTGGTGCTATTTTCGAAACCAGAGCGTTAGACGAACTCTTTCCTGACTGGGAAGATCTCGGAGCCCCACTCCAGACTTCGGTGACAGGCGATCAGTTTTGCTATTTAGCTAACAAGTTCAATCATCTGAATGTTCTCCATGCCCTAATCCCCAAGACCATGCAGAACTCGAGTAATTACGTGATCAGCCTTGCCAACCTCTGTCGCTGGCTAGCGCAACAAGCAGAGCAACTGGGTGTGGAAATATTTCCCGGCTTTGCCGCATCCAGTGTCCGTTACGATGATAGCGGTGCTGTAACAGGCATTGTCACATCAGACATGGGATTAGATAAACAAGGACAACAGAAAACAGGCTTTGAAGCAGGTATCGAATTAAAAGCCAGATATACGGTATTTGCCGAGGGTTCCCGAGGACATCTCGGCAAACAACTCATTGCCAACTTCCAGTTAGATCAGGGAAGGCAGCCACAGCATTATGCCTTGGGCTTAAAAGAATTGTGGGAAATACCGCCAGATCGTCATCAGCCCGGCCTGGTGATCCACGGGGTCGGCTGGCCGCTAAGTGAAACGGATACCACTGGCGGCAGCTTCCTCTACCATTTGGAACATAACCAAGTTGCCGTGGGATTAATCGTTGACCTCAATTACACCAACCCATACCTGAGCCCTTTCGATGAATTCCAGCGGCTGAAGCATCATCGAAAATTCAGCAAATACCTTAATGGCGGGCAACGGATTGCTTACGGTGCACGGGCGATTTCAAAAGGCGGGTTATCTTCTTTACCCAAACAGCAATTTGCCGGTGGATTACTGATTGGCTGTGATGCCGGGACCTTAAATTTCGCCAAGATTAAAGGCTGTCATACCGCAATGAAATCAGGCATGTTGGCAGCTGAAGCGATATGTGAAGAATTACAGCAAGGACGCAGCCAAACCGAACCCGACTATCAACGCCTGTTTAACGATTCCTGGTTATATCAGGAACTGAATGAATCTCGTAACTTCGGCGCTCAAATTCATCTGTTTGGTCAACTTGTAGGAGGGGCGCTGGCGACATTGGAGCATAATTTTCTCAATCACCTGGCACCATGGACGTTCAAAGACAAACAGGCCGATCACCTGTGTCTTAAACCTATCGAACAATACAAGCCTCTCATTTACCCCAAGCCCGATGGCATCGTAAGTTTTGATAAAACCTCATCAGTTTATTTGTCGGCGACACATCATGAAGAGGATCAACCTTGCCATCTGGTATTAACCGATCAGCAGATCCCAATTAGGAATCATCTTCCACTCTATGACGAACCCAGCCAGCGCTATTGTCCTGCGGGTGTCTATGAGATTGTCACCATAAATGGTGAAACCAGATTGCAGATCAATGCGGCAAACTGCATACATTGCAAAGCCTGTGATATCAAAGATCCATCACAGAATATTACCTGGATTCCCCCTGAAGGCGGGGGCGGACCGAATTATCCGAATATGTGATAACGAACGCTACTTACACTCAGCTTGGATCCAGCAGAGATAATCATTAGATCCGTTGGTGATCGGGATTTGTACAATTTCCGGGGTTTCATAGTCATGATTGGCAAGAATGTCCGCTTCCACCTCAGGATACAGTGCCTTTTTAGTTTTGATCAGTACCAGTTTTTCCCGATCACAGCAGAGCTCATCTTCCCAGTGGTAGTAACTCAGTATCTCCTGCACCTGAATACATGCCGCAAGACGTTTTTCGAGTAGTGAATCGATGATCTTTTTTCCATTCAAGTCATCAGTAAAGGTTGTCATCACCACACAATTATCATGTTCAAACATATTATTGCCCCACACTTATCAGTTTCCTGTTAAGTATAGGTTTGGGTATCTAACAATAGAAAGGGAGCTAGTCGGCTCCCTTCGTTTTACTTATTAACAAACATTACATCAATGCGAATTGTTGAAAATTCAACATGACTTCGCTACTAGCCTGGAGTAACTATTACACCTAGCGGCTCTAGCAATTGCTCTTGCTGCCAATCACATATCGTGACACCTTTTAAGTTAACGCGTCTTGGGTCTAGCCCTGTCAGATCGACATGGCATAAATTACAGTTTTCCATCACAAACTGCCCCCAAATATCTTCCGAAAACTCGCATCGAGTAAGATCTGATCCTTTGAGCGAAGCGCCAATCAAGTTCGCGCCGTTCCAACGGTTTTCGAAGAGATCGCATTTTTCTAAACGTTGATTTTCAAGGTTGGCATAAGACAAATTGCACCCAGTGATATAAGCGGAACAAAAATACGTGTTTTGGGTGATGTAGTTGGCAAAATTTGCCAGCGAAAAGTTCGCCCCTTTAAGGTTGCATGCTCTGAATTCGATACCAAAACATTGTGCGCCTTTAAAATTAGCCATGCTCAAATCGCAGTCTTTGAAACTGGCATCTTTTAGCTTGGTGTATTCAAACTGGCAGCCTTCATGCTCGCCACGTTCAATGAACTGACAGTCGATAAATTCAGCTTCGCTAAGATCTGCTCGGCTGAAGTTACAACGGAAAAATTTGCATTGCTTAAAAACTGAGAACTGCAGGGTTTGCTTCGAAAAATCCTGGTCTGAATATGTTTGATTTGTAATCGTCATTGGCTGCTATTTCCTACTCAACTTGAGTGCAGGTTACCTCTAAAACCTGCTGAAAATCCAGCAATAAATACCATGAAAATCGAATTTAATTAACGCCTAATAATCACTCCATAGAAGGCACTTAAACACTCCGTAATTAAGAAAACAAAACAAATCGAGATACCCGGCAGTTTGAAGCCTTGCGCGTCGCTAAGGTGGTTTCTGCGCCCATATGTGACACTTGATAAAAATGGCCATAATAAGCGTATATAGCGGTTAAAATGCAGACAACAGAAGCTTCATTCAATAATATAAATACGTCAATTACAGGCCTCTGATTCACCATCAATGCCGATGAATACTTACCATAAACAAATCGACACATAAGAACAATTGGGATCAGTTACCGAGTAACTAAATGACGTGTTTGGAGATTTATCGGTGAGAACGGGTCGACGCTAAACGATGGCGCGTGATAAAGGAGGGAAATTAAATAGACATTTCTATGATCGAATAAGCAAGACAACCCCGAAGCTCATCTCCGGGGTTATTTCGTAATCAGAATTCAACGTTGGTAGCTGGCTATACGCATACAATAACTATTATTTAAGAACATGATCCGCAACAAAAACCAGGTTCGCCATGCTTGCCTTTCTTCTTGGTCTCTTGCTGAGCACTTTGCYCTGGCTGAACGCTTTGTTCTGCCGCTGCCTCTTGCCCTACTTTTGACTGTTCAGTTTCGGCTTCTTCTTTCTTGAAAATTTTCTTAAATGATAATGCCATTGTGATGACTCCAACAGTGAGTTTGTAAGTTGCATTTAAAGTGCATGTTAATATCTCCTACTGTTTTAGTCAACTAATGCACTCATCATTTTTTTACGTAATATCTCTCATACCATCAGAATCAAGCAACCCTTGCCATGGCCAAGTTAAATAACTCATTCGCCCGCTTTTTTTCATCATAGCTTGGCCGGTTGTCATTACAATAAACCCAGTAGCAAGATTCAAGAATATCTCTAACCTCGGTGAGGCTTAACTTTGACGGCGTTGCTAAGGCGGTTAATTCAAGAATTAGCTGGCAGGGCTGAAAGTGAAAAGGCACCATAGTAAAGGCTTTGTAGGCATCCTCCATTGCCTGATTCGCACGATTATTCAGACGGTGCTCTAATGCCGTTTCGGTCAATTGCTTCCCTCTTCTTAAGCGTTGATGGATTTCCTCCTGGCAACCATCTAACAACTTAACCTGGCTAAGCATCAGTACATCGTCATCAGTCTGACCGCAGAGTTTTCTTGCCTGCAACATGGCTTTCTCATATAACTCGGGCATACCGCAGAAACCGTACAGTCGGGCCATATTCAGTACAGTATAAAAGTCCATCACTTCGCTGCTATCAGTCTCGATTTTACTGGCAATAATGAAGCAATTCTGAATATCACCTTCCAGACAAGCTAAAATCCCAAAACCGGTTAGTGAACTCAATTCAACGTCTGGCTCTATAGCTGCCTTTTCCACTTCTGCAGTAAGTTCATAGATATGGTGCCTGGCTTCATTAACCAGATCGGCGCGATCTTTATTACCATCGGTATATAAACTGGAGAGGAGGAGTGAAACCGGAATATTGACCGAGACACCGCTGCTATATCGACTGGTTCCCGTTACTTTGGTAATGAACCGCTGATATCCAAGGGCAGCTTTCTCATGATCCTGAGTAGCGGCATACAGATTGGCGATAATCAGCTCACGAAGCGGATTCGCGGGGTTAACTTTATGCAGAAGATTAAACTGTTCCAATGCTTGTGGAATTTCATCACTCACCATTTTACAGTGGGCTAAACTCCTTCTGGCTATAGGCTGTTTTGGGTGTTTCGCTAATATTTTCTGAAAGATATTTTCTGCTTTTCTAAGCTCTCCCAACCCCTGAAGAGCTTGACCTAAACCAATTTGAGGCCATACATGATCTGTGTTTTTACATGCCTGCTCATAAAAAAGCCTGGCATCATTATGACGTTTTAAACGCAGTAAGCAGTCGCCATAAATACGATTGATATAGCCTAAGTATTGCGGATAGGGTTCTCTATAGCTGTCACATAAATCAAGTGCTGATTGATAATCTTTTTTATCGATTGCGAGTAGTAATTCCGATATCGCTGTTTTTCGCATGATCACTTTTTCTATCCGCTCGATGAATTCATAAAAACGAAAGGGTTTTAGTAAAAAATCATCAAGCTCAAGTTCGATAAAGTGGGTGACAACTTGCTGCGTATTATCGCCAGTAACACAAAGAAAGACAGCATCTCCGCGAATTAATTTACGTTGCTTGACTTCATCGAAGATAAGGCCACCATCAATATGGTGGCGCATATTGTAATCACAAAGAACGACATCATATTTATGATTGGCTAACAAACGGATTGCCTTAAGGCTGTCCATAGTACTGTCTATGTAATCATTTGTAATATGAGCGTTATTAAGCATAGAACGCATTAATGATATTGCCATATGGGAGTCGTCAATTATCAAATACTTTTTATTTTTCAACATAGTCGCAGCCTTTACGCATTCCTTATGCGCATAGTTTAGTATATGCCCAGATATGCATACAGCTATGCATATAAAATTATGACCTTAGTCACTTTATTTGTATGATTTTTTGTCGAAAAATATTTATCATCCAGATGAAAGCACCCCACACAGTTTGAAATGTATGATTTACAACCAAAAAGATCAAAAACAATCGTATTTTAAGCCATTCATTATCATTAGGTAGCCGAGTATATTGAGCATTTCGATTACGGTTATTGGCTCAATAAATGTCTAAAAAAGAGGCAAGAGTGAAATTCTCTGGCCTCTTATTATTATGAGTTTGTCTACTCTGAAACTTATCCGGAACCATGTGACTATTACCTTGGATCGCTGGCGCTACATCCGCATTCCTCCGTCAATTTCCAGTACTCGACCTGTAAAATAATCACTTTCAAAGATATATTTCACCGCATGGGCAATTTCGCTAGCTTCACCGATCCGCCCTACTGGCACCATTTTTTTCAATCGTTCTATGGCCTCAGGTTTTAACTGATCTGCCATTGCCGTTCGGACAATGCCAGGGGCGACGACCGCAGCCCGAATACCATATCGACCAAGCTCTTTTGCCCAACAAACCGCCATGGTCGCAACTGCCGCTTTTGATGCGGCATAGTTGGTTTGGCCAATATTACCGGCTCGCGCAACACTGGAGATATTGATAATCACTCCTTTACGTGCGGTTTGAATCATCTTCGCTGCCGCTTCTCGACCGCATAAAAAAGTACCCGTGACATTAACATTCATGACGGTATTAAATTGTTCCAGCGACATCTTGCTCATCTCACCATCTTTGACTTTCACCAGTAAACCATCACGAAGCACACCTGCGTTATTGATCAACCCATCCAGTTGGCCAAAATCTTCAACAATTTGATTAAAAGTTTGCTCAACGTCCAACTCGTTAGTAACATCCGCTTTGTAAATCATGGCTTTAGTGCTGAGCATATGACATTGCTGTTGAGTTTTTCGCAACCCCTCTTCATTGACATCAATCAACGCCAATTCGGCTCCAGCCTGTGCAAGGGTCACGGCCATCATTTGACCTAACCCCTGCCCCGCTCCCGTTATGGCAATCACGCTCTCTTTGATATCCATCCATTTCCCCCCTCCAACTTGTTATTTAGATTGGTGGCGATAAAACTGAAACAAACTTGAGAAATCCAGCTCTTCGTTTCCATTCGCATTGTGGAAGGCATAGAGGTTTCTGGCTAAGGTGCCCATTGGAATCGCTGATTGGCTTTGAATAGCGGCATCCATTCCTAATCCCAGATCTTTAAGCATCAATTTACCCATAAAGCCAGGGTGGTACTCTTTGCTGGCTGGCACTTTTTCCATCACGCCAGGACAAGGGTTATAGAGTTCTAGCGCCCAATTACGCCCCGAGCTTTGCAGCATAATTTCTGATAACACTTTTGGATCGAGGCCATTATCTATCCCGAGACTCAATGCCTCACAAGTGCCCGACATCAAAATGCCAAGCATCAGGTTGTTACAGATTTTTGCCATTTGTCCGTCACCGGCTTTACCTGCATGAAAGATATTTTTACCGACATACTGCAATATTGTTTGCGCTTTATGAAAATTCGGTTCGGTCCCACCGACGATAAACGTCAGCGTCGCGGCTTGAGCGCCGGCAACACCGCCAGATACTGGCGCATCAACAAACTCCAGTCCTTTGTTCGCCGCTTCATTCGCAACCAGACGCGCCGAGTCAGGATCTATCGTTGAGGAATCAATCAAGAAGGTGTCTTTACTGACCAGGTTGAGCAGCCCCACTCCACCATGATGATCGCCGAGATATACAGCGCGAACATGCACTCCGGTCGGTAACATGCTAATAACTGTATCAGCTCCTTTCACCGCTTCTTCTAAGGAGGCCGCAACCATAGCCCCAAAAGGCTCTATTTTCTTTGCTGCCGCTGTATTTATATCAAATACTTGAACATTAAAACCTGCTGAAATCAGGTTTTTCGCCATCGGACTGCCCATGTTACCCAGTCCAATAAATGCAATGGTACTCATGAAACGCCTCCCCAGTTTGAGGTTAAGTGATGTTGTTATGTATCAAGATAAGCTAATGGGTGATCTGCGTTAGACCACAATGGTGTAAATAGGGTATCGATCACAGACGACTCAACCTCTTCGACTGTTTTGAACTTCCAGTTCGGCTCTCCACATTTATCAATAAGCCTGGCCCGGACGCCCTCTTCAAATTCACCGAGTAATCCACAGCGAACGGATATTGTTAGTTCCAGTTTGAAGCATTCAGCCAGTGATAGCCTTTGGCTGTGAGTTAACTGCCTGAAACATATGTGAGCCGTAATTGGGCTGCCTGCAACTAATGTTGCTTTAGCGGTTTCCATCCAACGCCCCATACCGTCAATCGCAGCGATCTGCTGACAAATCACATTAAGATCAACACCGCTGCATGCCGCCTGAATTTGTGCAAAGTAAGGGATAAGCTGACTGGCAGGATGCTCACGAAGGGCAGATTTACCAAAGTTCTCAAGTAATTCAGTCACCAGTGCGTGATTGTCTTCAACATCACGCCAAGGATTAGTCTGTAATTGTTGCAAGACAGCTTTTTTTTGTTCTGGCAATAACAAATGATCGGCAAGCTTTAGATCTAACGCGTCACTGGCGTTGATTGGTGCGCCGGTTAAGGCAAGGAACAAGCCAATTCCGGTCGGCAACTGATTCAAGAACCAGGTACCGCCCACATCGGGATACAAACCAATACTGATTTCAGGCATCGCAAGACGAGATTTTGGTGTTGTTACCCTGTGACTTGCACCAATATATAAGCCGATCCCTCCTCCCATAATAATGCCTTCACCCCAGACGATGAGGGGTTTTCGATAGCGGTGAATCAAGTAGTCGCAGCCGTACTCCACGGTGAAATATTCGGTGAGAAATTCCTGCGCTATGCTGACTTCTTTTTCACTTTTATTTACTTTATTTAATGAATCTGTCTGCATCGCATGATACATGGCTCGTACATCGCCACCAGCACAGAACGCCTTTTCTCCGGCACCTTCAAGGAACACACAAACGATGTCATCATCGGCCTGCCATTGCTCTAATTTTTCTTTCAGTTGCTTTAGCATATCCAAGGTGAGTGCATTGAGCGAAGCCGTATTATCTAGCTCTGCCACGCCAATTTTATGGCCACTGCTGCAATCCAATTCTGTAAAACTGACCTTTCCTGTCATACCGCCTCCAACCTCTTGTATGCTATCTTTTTTAATTCGAACTCTTTTGAGTCTAATTGAAATGTATGACAATGTTCTGAGATCTCAATAACTTTCTTGATTGTTAATAAATACAGTTACTGATTTTTCCAGTTTGGTGAACGTTTTTGCAAAAAGGCCTGAACACCTTCGGTTTGATCTTCTGTATCAAACAGATGGACAAACAGTTCTCGTTCTTTCATCAGGCCATGTTGTAACGGTGCGCTGCGGCAATTCTGAATTAATGCTTTGCAGGCAGTAACCGATGAAGGGGATTGATTTGCCACCGATTCAGCCAGCTTAATCGCAGTTTCCAAGCCTTTTCCTTGTTCAACAACCTCTTCAACTAGTCGAATGTTACGCGCTTGTTCGGCAGTGACTCGCTCGCCACACAAAATAATACGCTTTGCCCAGCCTTCTCCTACCAGCCAGGTCAGGTTCTGTGTTCCCCCCGCACAAGGCAACAAGCCGACTTTAGCCTCTGGTAATGCCATCACCGTTTGTTGTTCAGCGATGCGAATGTCGCATGCCAGTGCCACTTCTAATCCCCCGCCCATGGCATAGCCATTAATGGCTGCGATTGATACCCCCCGGAATGCCGACAAGGTTTCAAACGCTTCGCCAAAACAACGTGCCATGTCGCCAGCTATCGCTTTATCGCCGTCAGCAAACAACTTAAGATCAGCGCCTGCCGAGAAAAACTTGTCACCCTGGCCGGTGATCACCAGGGCATACACCTTTTTATTGCCATTCAAAGAAAGTATCAGTTTTTTTAGTGCGTTCAGACTGTCTGCCGTCCAGGTATTTGCAGGCGGGTTATTCATGGTGATCACTGCTACATGATTATTAATTTCAACCTGAACCGCAGTCTGAACCAAATCATCATTTTCTGACATAAGCTTTCTCTCCGAGTAAGACAATCATTCAAACCTGATTAAAACAATTCAGATTAATACCATTCAGATTAAAACAATTCGCTACCTTCGCGAAGCAGCCGGCGGGCAATGATCAAGCGCATGATTTCATTGGTGCCTTCAAGGATTTGATGCACCCGGACATCACGAAAATAGCGCTCAAGGGGATATTCCTTGATATAGCCATATCCCCCATAAAGTTGCAGCGCCTGATCACAAACAGTGAATCCAACATCGGTCGCAAAGCGTTTAGCCATCGCGCAGTAAGCCGTTGCTTCCGGATCCTGACGATCTAACTTACTGGCGGCATACCGCACCAATTGCCTTGCCGCAACCAATTCGGTTGCCATATCTGCTAATTTAAACTGCAGCCCCTGAAACTGAGCCAGCTTTTTTCCAAACTGCTTCCGCTCTGTCATGTATTGTTTCGCCTGGTTTAAGGCCTGCTGCGCTGTACCGACAGAGCAGGTGGCAATGTTAATTCGTCCGCCATCAAGCCCTTTCATGGCAAACTTGAAACCTTCCCCTTCTTGCCCTAACAGATTGCGAGCGGATATCGCCACATTCTCAAACGTTATAGCCCGGGTTGGCTGACTGTTCCAGCCCAGTTTGGGTTCTTTTCGCCCATAGTGGATCCCCTTGGCATCGGCAGGCACGATGAAAGCAGAAATCCCTTTGGCCTTGTCATCTTCAGATCTAACATCATCCGTTCTTGCCATTACCAGCAGAACATCCGTTTCACCCGCCCCGGATATGAACGCTTTCGTGCCATTAAGAATGTATTCCTCACCATTTCGCTTTACCGAGGTCGTCAGCGAAGCAGCATCGGATCCAGCTTCAGGCTCGGTTAAGCAATACGAAGCCAGCCAGTCACCGGTGACCAATTGCGGACAATACTCCGCACAGGCCTCATCAGTGGCAAAGCTGGCAATCATCCAGGTCACCATGTTATGAATAGTCATGAACGCGGTGGTTGACGTGCAGCCCATCGCGAGTTGCTCAAAGATGATTGAGGCATCCAACCGGGTCAGGTCTAACCCGCCTTGCGCCTCTGGGGTATAAAGACTTAGAAAACCCAGTTCACCCGCCTCTTTTAGGACATCTTTCGGGAAGATCTGCTTCTCATCCCATTCAGCTGCCATCGGACTAAGCCGTTCGGTTGCAAACTGCCGCGCTGTTTGTGCAAAAGCACGTTGATCTTCATTCAGCTCAAAGTCCATAAATGTCTCCTGGCCTCAATACCTTGATTACTTCAACTGGATAGTCAGGTTCGGACCAGTTGGAATATCGTCATCGAACCAGCGCGCGGTAACGGTTTTGGTTTCAGTATAAAAACGTACGGCTTGCTTACCGTAAGCATGTAAATCACCGTAAAAACTGCCTTTCCAGCCAGTAAACGAGAAGAAAGGAAGAGGAACAGGAATGGGGACATTAATGCCTACCTGGCCGACCTCAATTTCATGCTGATATTTTCTGGCCACCGCACCACTCGCAGTAAAAATGGACGTACCATTGCCGTATGGATTGGCGTTAACCAAAGCGATGGCCTCTTCCAGACTATCAACCTCCAGACAGATCAATACCGGACCAAAGATTTCCTTCTGATAGATCGACATTTCCGTAGTGACACCACTAAACAGCGTCGGCCCCACCCAGTTACCTTTCGGATACCCATCGACTTCACATTGGCTTCCGTCAAGTTCACACACTGCACCTTGATCTTTACCTTGTTGGATCAGACGTAGCACTCGCTCTTTCGCTATCGGGCTGATCAAGGGGCCGAATCCGGCAGAGGCATCATTCCAGCTCCCCGGTTTTACTTTTGCCATCGCCGTTTTTAAATCAGCGATCCAGCTCTTATCACTGTCAACAAACACCGCAACAGAGATCGCCATACAACGCTGTCCGGCCGCACCGACCGATGATCCCACCAAGTTATTTATCACTTGTTCTCTGTTCGCATCCGGCATGATCACCATATGATTTTTGGCCCCAGCGAAGGCCTGAACCCGTTTCAGATTATGGGTAGCGGTTTGATAGATATAGCGGGCAACGGGAACAGAACCGACAAATGAGACAGTGCGTATCTCAGGATGAGACAGTAAATAATCAACCTGGTCTTTCTGACCATGTACTATCTGCAGCACCCCTTTGGGGGCTCCCGCTTGTTCAAACAGCTCAGCCAGGCGTATCGAGGTTAATGGCACTTGATCCGAAGGCTTCAACACAAAGGTATTGCCGCAGGCAATCGCTATCGGAAACATCCATAACGGGATCATGGCCGGAAAGTTAAACGGCGTGATGCCACAACAAACGCCCAGTGGCTGAATTATTGAATAGGTATCAATGTCTGTAGCTACATTTTCAACCATTTCCCCCATCATCTGGCTGGCTATATTTGCCGCCTGCTCTACCACTTCAATACCACGCCATACGTCCCCTTTAGCATCGGCAAAAATCTTACCGGTATCCTGAGACAATAAGGTAGCCAGCTCATCATGATGTTCTTTTAATAACTGCTGATACCTGAGCATGAGCCTTGCCCGCTCGGGTATCGCAACTTCTTTCCATTGCAAAAATGCTTGCGCGGCACTTGTAACGGCTTCTTTCACTTCGGCTTCTGTCGCGCAAGGCAGGTTGGCGATAATTTCATTGCTGGCCGGATTGGTAACATGGATCCACTGCTTTGATACTGACTGGCGAAACTCACCGTTAATAAATAGAGGAACAGACTGAATCATGGTCATTTCCTTACGCTGTTACGGAATTTCAATACCTATGGCTGTTGCTTCTCCACCACCAATACACAGCGATGCAACACCTCGCAATGGCTTGCTGACAGTCGATAATGCCTGTAATTGTTTTAACGCATGGATCAAGCTAACTAAAATTCTGGCTCCACTGGCTCCGATAGGATGACCTAGTGCACATGCGCCTCCCTTAATATTCACTTTGCTGGCACTTAAACCCAGTTGCTGCACCGCTATTTGGGTGACGACCGCAAAGGCTTCATTAATTTCCCAAAGGTCGACTTCATCAATCGACCAATCGAGCGACGACAGTAACTGCCTGATGGCAAATGCGGGGGCAAGGGTAAATTCAGAAGGCTCTCGGGCATAACTGGCGTGGCCTTTGATGATCGCCAGTGGAGCTAGACCCTGTTGTTTGGCCAGATCAGCATCCATGAGAACTAATGCTGCAGCACCATCAGAGATTGAACTGGAATTAGCCGCTGTCACGGTGCCATGTTTTGTAAAGGCCGACTTTAATGTGGGAATTTTCTCTATACTGATTTCACCGGGGTGCTCATCACGGTCAATAATCACATCATGATGTTTGGTAGAGACAGGGATCGGAACAATTTCATCAGCAAAAAGATTGTGTTTCTGCGCATCTAATGCACGTTGAACCGACATCGTTGCCCACTCATCCATTTGCAAACGAGTGAAACCAAATTTATCGGCTATCTGCTGGGCATAGACGCCCATCAGTTCACCATCATAGGCATCTTGCAGGCCATCTAAGAACATATGATCGTATGTTGTGCGATGTCCTAAACGCATCCCGTTACGCGCTTCTTTCAGTAAATAGGGAGCATTAGTCATGCTTTCCATACCACCGGCAATCGCCGCCTGAATACTTCCCGCCTTAATCAGATCATGCGCCAGCATCACCGATTTCATTCCTGAACCACACACTTTGTTGATGGTGGTACAGCCTGTCGAATAGGGTAAACCGGCACTTATTGCAGCCTGACGAGCAGGCGCCTGACCACATCCGGCAGGTAACACACACCCCATAAAGACTTCTTCGATAACCTCAGGTGAGAGCGATATCTTATCCAGCACGCCATTAATGGCATGTTGTCCGAGTTGTGGTGCTGACAGGCTTTTTAACTGCCCCTGAAAACTGCCTAGCGGTGTCCTTTTAGCCGATACGATCCAGATTGTTCTTTCCATCACTTCGCCCTCTCCGACGATAGCAATCAAACAATATTTTGAGTCACTATTTCGAACTGCGATTTCTTGACCTTTTCGTAAGCATAGCACTAACATTTACGTAAACGTTAAGAAACAAATCGGCAGTACCATCCGGCATTGTTCTGGTCTGGATCTGTGTAACACCTACCAGAGCCTTTCCGATCGCCAAGCTGTTAGAGGGCATCATAAGGTGGAGACTTTCAAAATTAGCGAACTGGCAAAAGAGTTCGATATCACCACACGAAGTATCCGTTTTTATGAGGATATGGACCTGCTGCATCCTGCCCGACATGGCAATACCCGAGTTTATCAGCGGCGAGATAAAATCAGGCTCAAACTGATCCTGCGGGGTAAGCGATTAGGCTTTTCATTAGCTGAAATCCGAGAATTGTTCGAACTATACGATACCAATCAAAGCAATACACAGCTGAACCAGATGCTAACCATTATTGATGACAAGCAAATTACCTTACAACGCCAGTTAGACGATATTAATGTCGTGATGAGCGAACTCAGTGCAGCTCGTGAACGCTGTCAGCAGGCGCTGGATAGAACAAAGCCGCGCTAACGCCTATATCCGATCACATTAAACAACATACCAGAACAAAAACAGACGCTATTACAGAGCACCCTTAGACATCAACACCGCATCACAACTTGGTACAACCAGGAGATGTTATGAAAATTGCTTATACCCCACTTAATTTTGGCCTTGGTGAAACGATTGACATGCTTCGCGAGCAAGTGAATGGTTTTGCAACTCATACCATAGCCCCAATAGCAGCCGACATTGACCGGGACAATCAATTCCCAAATCATTTATGGCCTATGCTCGGTGATATGGGATTACTCGGCGTTACCGTCAGCGAAGAGTATGGCGGTGCCGGTATGGGCTATTTGACACATGTGGTTGTGATGGAAGAAATCAGCCGGGCCTCGGCCTCGGTCGGGTTGAGCTATGGCGCCCATTCCAACTTGTGTGTGAACCAAATTTACCGCCATGGTACTGCGGAACAATGTGCCAAGTACCTGCCAGGCCTGATTGATGGCAGCCAAATTGGTGCACTGGCAATGAGTGAAGCGAATGCCGGATCCGATGTCATCGGTATGCAGCTGAAAGCGCAGCTTGTCGGTAACAGATACATTCTGAATGGTACCAAAATGTGGATCACCAATGGCCCTGATGCCCACACATTGGTGGTTTACGCCAAAACCGATCCCGAGGCTGATTCCCACGGTATTACGGCTTTCATTGTCGAGCGAGAATTCAAAGGTTTCAGCCATGCACAAAAACTCGACAAACTGGGAATGCGTGGCTCAAACACCTGTGAACTGGTATTCAAGAACTGCGAAGTACCAAAAGGGAATGTGCTTGGCGAAGTGGATCATGGCGTCAAAGTTCTGATGAGCGGCCTTGATTACGAGCGCGTTGTGTTAGCTGCCGGACCACTTGGCATTATGCAAGCCTGTCTAGATTTAGTCGTACCCTATGTGCATGAGCGTAAACAGTTTGGTCGGTCAATTGGCGAATTTCAGCTAGTTCAGGCCAAGGTTGCTGACATGTACACCCGAATGAATGCCGCCCGATCTTATGTCTATGCCGTTGCCGCGGCCTGTGATCGAGGCGAAACCACCCGCAAAGATGCCGCTGGTGTGATTCTATATAGTGCCGAACTGGCCACTCAACTCGCGCTGGAAACGATTCAGTTACTAGGTGGGAATGGCTATATCAATGATTTTCCGGCCGGACGATTACTACGGGATGCCAAGCTTTACGAAATAGGCGCAGGTACTTCTGAAATCAGACGGATGCTGATTGGGCGTGAACTGTTTAAAGAATCATTATAAGAACGGTTCAAGATAGCGCTATTTTCAATAAAGGACGGGTATGGCAATTATTCAAAGTAAGATTCAGCCACAAGATCCGAAGTTTGTCGCGAATCATCAGGCGATGACGGCGTTGGTCGATAACTTACAGTCTAATCTTCATGTCATTATGCAAGGTGGCGGTGAAGCTGCTCTCGCTCGTCAAAGAGAAAAAGGTAAATTACCGGTGCGAGAAAGGATTGATAAATTACTCGATGCCGGTTCGCCGTTTTTGGAAATCAGTCAGTTTGCCGCATGGAATGTTTACGACGAACCGATCCCTTGTGCCGGTGTGGTAGCGGGTATTGGTCAGGTTGAAGGCATTGAATGCATGATTATCGCCAACGATCCATCGGTCAAAGGTGGTACCTATTATCCTTTAACGGTGAAAAAACACCTTCGAGCACAGGAAATCGCCGAGCGATGCCATCTGCCCACGGTCTATTTAGTAGATTCCGGAGGCGCAAACTTGCCTCATCAAGCTGAAGTATTTCCCGATCGGGACCATTTCGGGCGTATTTTCTATAATCAGGCTCGAATGTCAGCCAAGGGCATTCCGCAAATCGCAGTCGTACTTGGCTTATGTACCGCCGGCGGTGCTTATGTTCCGGCAATGGCTGATGTGTCGATCATCGTCAAAGAGCAAGGAACCATTTTCCTGGCGGGCCCGCCGCTGGTAAAAGCCGCGACGGGTGAGATTGTTACAGCCGAAGCATTAGGTGGCGCTGATGTGCACTGTAAAACATCGGGCGTAGCCGATTACTATGCCGAAGACGAACACCATGCCCTGACTCTTAGCCGACAGGCTATTACCAGCACCAATAAGCCAAAGCTGAAGCCGCCGGAAAAAGCAATTGTCCCCCCACACTATTGTGCAGATGAACTCTATGGCATTGTCGGAACAAACCTGCGCCAACCTTTTGATATCAGAGAAGTCATTGCCCGCGTTGTCGATGATTCCGACTTTGATGAATTCAAGGCCTTATACGGCAGCACGCTGATCTGCGGCTTTGCTCATTTGCACGGCCACCCTATCGGCATCGTTGCTAACAACGGTATTCTGTTTTCTGAGTCCGCACAAAAAGGGGCGCACTTTATTGAGCTTTGCACCAAACGCAAAATTCCCCTGCTATTTCTCCAGAACATCACCGGTTTCATGGTAGGAAAAAAATACGAATCTGAAGGCATCGCTAAACACGGTGCGAAAATGGTGATGGCCGTCGCCTGCGCTGATGTACCAAAATTCACTGTGATTGTCGGTGGCTCTTATGGTGCGGGTAACTACGGTATGTGCGGCCGGGCCTATAACCCCACAATGATGTGGATGTGGCCGAATGCCCGGATCTCAGTGATGGGCGGTGAACAAGCCGCCGGCGTTATGGCGCAAGTCACCCGTGATGTGAAAGCCCGTAAAGGGGAAACATGGAGTGACGATGAAGAATCTGCCTTTAAACAGCCGATTATCGAACTCTATGACGCCCAGGGGCATCCCTACTATGCCAGTGCCCGACTGTGGGATGACGGTATCATCGACCCCAAACAGACCAGAGAAGTTGTTGGATTAGCGCTAACGGCATCATTACGCGCTCCGATCCCAGATAGCCAGTTTGGTATTTTCCGCATGTGAGTGAGGGTTGAGTAATGAAAGAGCAAGATACCGAGGCTCAGGCCAAAGAAGTATTATGCGCCGTCGATGCAAATGGTATTGCAACCCTGACTTTAAACCGAGTCAGCAAACATAATGCCTTTGATAACAGGGTGATTCAAACACTGCTCACTCATCTGGACATATTAAAAAGTGATACCAGAGTGCGCGGCCTGGTATTACGCGCCAATGGTAAACACTTTTCAGCGGGTGCCGATCTCAACTGGATGAGAACAATGGCCGAAAAAAGTATCGATGAAAACCGGCAAGACGCCAGACAACTTGCGCAATTAATGCATGTCTTAGATACCTTTCCTCACCCGACCATTGCACTTGTGCATGGCAGTGCATTTGGTGGCGCTTTGGGGCTGATTTGCTGTTGCGATATTGCCATCGCCAGCTCTGACGCACTGTTTTGTCTTAGTGAAGTAAAATTGGGATTAATTCCCGCCACGATTTGCCCCTATGTATGCCGGGCGATGGGAGTCAGACAAGCCCGACGCTATATGCTGACAGCGGAGCGTTTTGACGCAGCAACTGCACAGCAATTGAGTCTCATTCATATTGTAACGGATACTCTCAGCGGTGCATTAGGCAAACAACTCGCCCGATTAACCCAAACTATTCTTGCCAATAGCCCCAATGCAATGACAAAAGCCAAACAGTTATGTCAAACCTGTGAGAATAAAAAGATAGATCCTGAATTGAGAGCATTGACCAGCGATTTAATCGCTGAGATCCGGGTATCTGAACAAGGACAAGAAGGTTTGAACGCTTTCTTTGAAAAGCGACCACCAGCATGGAGTGGCAAGCATGAATAAATCCTCAGATCCCACAGTGGTTAATATCACTCCGCCACAACAGCCTGTTAGCACGGCAGAGACAGTGAAGCCCGGCTCGATAAGAAAAATTCTACGTATGCTTATTGCGAACCGAGGCGAGATCGCCTGTCGAATTATAGACACAGCCCGACGTTTAAATATCGAAACAGTTGCGGTGTATTCAGATGCCGATCGCAATGCCAAGCATGTTTCCATGGCTGATCAGGCCATGAGTATTGGGCCATCTGCAGCCCGTGAATCATACCTGAACATCAATGCATTATTGCTTGCAGCAAAAGCGGCCCAGGTCGATGCTATTCATCCAGGCTACGGTTTTTTATCAGAAAATGCAGAATTTGCCCAGGCTTGCCAAGAGCAAGGCTTCATCTTTATCGGCCCATCAGCTGATGCAATCAATACCATGGGATCAAAATCAGACGCCAAAACTATCATGGCGAAAGCCAATGTTCCACTGATCCCCGGTTATCACGGTGATAACAACCAGCCGGAATTTTTACAGCAACAAGCAGATAAAATCGGCTATCCCGTATTACTAAAAGCGACATTGGGTGGTGGCGGCAAAGGAATGCGAATTGTTAATGTCGGCTCTGAAATGCTTGAAGCGATAGCCAGCGCAAAGCGTGAAGCGATGGCAGCCTTTGGTGATGATCATCTTTTAATTGAAAAATACCTGATTGATCCCAGACATATTGAAGTTCAAATCTTTGCCGATCAACATGGAAATACGGTTTATTTGTCAGACCGCGACTGCTCTATTCAACGTCGTCATCAGAAGATCGTCGAAGAAGCTCCGGCTCCGGGATTAAGCGACTCACTTCGAGTACAAATGGGCGAAGCTGCGGTTAATGCCGCCCGAGCCATTAACTATACCGGAGCAGGAACTATTGAGTTCCTGCTTGAGCAATCACGAGTCAATCAAGCCGGTCAGTTCTACTTCATGGAAATGAATACCCGCTTGCAGGTCGAGCATCCAGTAACGGAACTCATTACAGGGCAAGATTTAGTCGAGTGGCAAATCAAGATTGCAGAAGGTCACCCGCTTCCCCTTCACCAACATCAGATAGTACAGAAAGGAAATGCGATGGAAGTCAGAGTCTATGCCGAAGATCCGGATAACGACTTCCTGCCCGATGCTGGCACCATCAGTTACCTCCATGAACCCGAGACGACTAAGTTCCTTCGTGTAGATTCTGGCATTCAACCTGGTGACACTGTCACTAGCTATTATGACCCCATGCTAGCAAAAGTTATCGCGTGGGGAGAGAACCGATCCGCAGCCATTCATCAGCTAAAGCTGGCCTTAGCGCAATATCAGCTGATCGGCTTGAAATCCAATATCCAATATCTTCATCGGTTAGTGAATCACCCTGCCTTTGCCCGTGAAGAGATCAGTACTGCATTCATTGCAGAGCATCAGAATGTTCTTCTAGCCCAAAAACCTTCAATGATCGAGCTGACAGTCATTCAACCTGATACTGATACCCCAGTTTCGATCGCTAAATCTTTGCTGTTTGCTGCCGTTTGCTTACTGCGACCGGAACAAAAATCCCCCATCGGTTCATCTCAGCCTTGTTCACTTCAACCATATAGACAGGTTCAATCACCATGGGAAATGCCTGGATGGCGCATGAATCAACCAGCATCACAATCGGTCTGCTTACAAGACAGTGACGGACATCTCTTTGTACTGACTTTTGAGCTTGGTGAGCAACCGCAACAGTTTGCCTCAGAACTAACATTAATCGGTGTAAAGACGAACAGCCAACGTCACCAAGTCCGTCCGCTGACCATTAGACCCATAGCACAAAGGAATACACATTCACCGAACCGAATGGCCATTGAGCTTTGCCAACACATTGATGCCACCCGACAACAAGAGAAATTCACCGCAATCGGAACTCACAACCAGATCGACATTTTCTATCAGGCTAGCCATGAAACTTACCGCTCGATTGTTAACGGGTACATAGCAAAGGAACACAAGGAGAAAAAAGAGGCCCTCACACAAGCACCAATGAATGGCATCATATCAACCATCTACTGTAAGGCTGGAGAAAAGGTTAACAAAGGCCAGCCGTTGATCATCATTGAAGCCATGAAAATGGAATATACCGTCAAAGCGCCATACGACGGCATTATTGAATCTGTCCACTTCACCACAGGTGATCAAGTTGAGCATGGTCAGCTGCTGCTCAATTTTGAGTTGGTGAGGTAAACTGGCTATGAACTTACTACCAGAGCATGTGACCCTAGTGGAAGTTGGCGCAAGAGACGGACTGCAGAATGAGAACAGCGTCAGCACTGCCGATAAAGTCATGCTTATTAATCAACTGTCGGAAACAGGGTTAACCCATATCGAAGCTGGCTCATTTGTCTCTGCCAAATGGGTGCCACAGATGGCCGATTCCAATCAGGTATTACAGCAAATTACCAGAAAGCCAAACATCATTTATTCTGCCCTGACACCAAACATTCAAGGGTTCGAGAAAGCGCTGGAATCTGGTGCAGATCAAGTCGCTATCTTTACCTCTTCGTCTGAAGGCTTCTGCCACAAAAACATTCACTGCTCTATCGCAGAAAGCTTGAAGCGTTTTGCGCCACTGATAGAGCAAGCCAGAGGTGATGGGATCCGGGTTCGTGGCTATTTATCATGTGTCATCGACTGCCCTTATGACGGCCCGACGCTACCCGCTCAGGTTGCTGCAGTCGCAAAGGCACTGCTTGAATTGGGATGTTATGAAATCTCCCTTGGTGACACCATCGGTACAGGTACCCCGCTTCGTATCGCCAGAATGTTGGAAGCAGTAAACCAATACGTTCCAATGCATCAGTTAGCGGTACATTTTCATGATACCTGGGGACAGGCGTTAGCAAATATTTATCAGGCGTTAAGTATGGGAATTAATGTTGTCGACACCAGTGTTGCGGGTTTAGGTGGCTGTCCGTATGCCAGCGGAGCCAGTGGAAATGTAGCCACGGAAGACGTGATTTATCTTTGTGACGGTTTAGGCATAAAGACAGATGTAGATCTTAATAAAGTTGCACAAGCAGGATGGAAGATTTGCGACAAATTGAACAAACAGCCCGCATCAAAAGTATCACTCGCTTTGCTTACACAAAACCAATATAGAAAAAACGCCAATAAAAAAAGGTGATATACCCGTGATCATTGATGATGCTTGATTTCTTTAATAATGAGGATCATGCTACACACTATGAAAATGACTCTAACCCAAAAGCAGAAACAAGAACTTGAAAACCAGCATGATAAGACTCRTGACGGTCGAGTGCGTGATCGTATAAAAGCGGTACTTCTTGCATCGGAAGGTTGG